>NZ_JBEXDZ010000122.1:0-29174 GCF_040606085.1 Streptomyces sp. NPDC005485
CTCGAACAGATGCTGCTTGCGGTACGCGGTGATCGGTTCGCCGTCGGCTGCGAAGACCAGCGTCTCGATGGCGGGCCGGTTCCCGCCCGTCGCGGAGTGCGGCGCCCGCCCGGTCTGCGGTCTACAGGTACGGGCGGGTGATCAGCTCGATCGCATGACCGGCGGGATCCTTGAAGTACACGCCTCGGCCACCGTGTTCATTGTTGATCTCGCCCGACCGTCGCATCTGGGGGTCGGCCCAGTGCTCGATGCCGCGATCGGACAACCGCCGGTATGCCCGATCGAACAGTTCGTCGTCGACCAGGAAGGCGTAGTGCTGCATCTGGATCTCCACCGGCGGCTCGGCGAACTGGAGCAACACGCCATCGGTGAGCTGAATGTTGGTGAACGGACCCCAGGACGGTGCTTCCGGAAGTTCCAGCAGTTCACGGAAGAACTGAGCCGACTCGTTACGGTCCTTGGTGGCGATGATGGTGTGATTGAACGTGACTGGCATTCGGCTGACCTCACTTGTGTACGACACGAAGAACGGACTCTCGGTGCAGAAGCACTGGGAGGTCCGCGTGCCGAAATGAGGGGGTGCGCTCTGTGCACCCGCCGTGCGATCAGTCCACCACCGGGTGGCCAATCCGTGCATGGCGTAGCGCCGGTCCGGTGTTCACGTCGACAGACCCTACCTGATCCCGAGATCGCCCCGACGCCGTAGCAGTGTGCCCAGTAAGGGAGTTGGGTGATGAGCGGAGCTTTCAGAGAGACTGCCGCCCCGGTGACGAGGGCGTCGGACAGGTCGTGTGGGGCCGTTGAATATCGCGTGCCGTGTCGTCGGTGAAGGTGCAGACTCGCTCCATGGCGGACATGCGGGCGTTCCGGGACGCGGTCGGCGGCTGGGCGAGCGGCGGTCCCGGCGGATCGGTGCGTGAACTGGCTGTGCGACTGGGCGTGCGGACGGCGGTCCTGCTGGAGGGGCCCAGCGACCTCGCGGCCGTCGAGGCGCTGGCCGTACGGCGTGGCCGCGACCTTGCCGCCGAGGGGGTGTGCGTCGTGTCGATGGGCGGGGCGATGAGCATCGGCCGGTACGCCGGCCTCCTGGGGCCGCCCGGCCTCGGCCTGCGCCTGGCAGGACTGTGCGACGAGGGCGAGCAGCGCTTCTACGACCGCGGGCTGAAGCGGGCGCAGGCGCCGCACCGTGGCTTCTTCGTCTGCGTGAGGGACCTGGAGGACGAGCTCATCCGCGCGCTGGGCACGGCAGGCGTCGAGGAGATCGTCCGGGCCGAGGGCGACCTCCGCGCCTGGCAGACCTTCCTGCGCCAGCCCGCGCAGCACGACCGGCCCCGGCAGCAGCAGTTGCGGCGTTTCCTCGGCACGAAGAAGGGCCGCAAGATCCGCTACGGCCGTCTCCTCGTCGAGGCCCTTGACCCCGCGCGCGTACCGGCCCCGCTCGACGGCCTCCTCACGAGCCTCTGAGTTCCGCCAAGAGACAGTAAAACTACAGATGAGACGGGTTGCTTTGACCGAGCTTTGGTCAATTGGACATCTGTTCGTGGCCTCCGGACCCCTAGGGTCTGCCCGGGCCCGCTGATCTTCCGGCCCCGCCTGCCCGGCTTCCGGACGCCCCCGTACACACGGGAGCCTCGTCTCCCAGCCCCACCCGGCGCGGCGCAACTGTGCAACTTCCCAAGGATTCCGATGCGTCTCTCCTCCCGCACTTTCGCGGTCTTCGCCGCCGCGGCACTCCCGCTGGTCCTGGCGGCCTGCTCCTCCGGTTCCACCAGCTCCTCGGCGGGCACGAGCCCCTCCGCGAAGCCGGCCAAGCCCAAGGACCCCAACGCCGGCCTGCTGACGGGTACGCAGCTGAAGGCAGCCCTGGCGCCCGCGTCGTACTTCCCGTCCGGGTTCGCCGCCGACGCGAGCCTCTCCCGGGACACCGGCGACACCTACCAGGCC
Organism: Streptomyces sp. NPDC005485; assembly: GCF_040606085.1. Lineage (NCBI taxonomy): Bacteria > Bacillati > Actinomycetota > Actinomycetes > Kitasatosporales > Streptomycetaceae > Streptomyces > Streptomyces sp. NPDC005485. The sequence goes on from NZ_JBEXDZ010000122.1 coordinate 1,945, forward strand.
CCGGCCACCAAGAGCGCCGCCAAGCCCCGCTGCGCCGACCTCGATGCCACGAGTTGGATCAGCCTCACCGGCGTGGAGGGCGTGTCGTTCGCGCAGAACTCCTACATCAGCAAGGCGTCCGGTGAGCTCGACCAGGAGATCGACGTCTACCGTGGCACGGCCTCGACGGAGGTGATGAAGGGCTTGGCGAAGGTCGTCGCCGCATGCCCGAGCTATACGGACACCGACACCCACAGCAAGGTGACGGTCACCGGCGCCTCCGCGGCCGGGCTCGGGGACGACGCGTACGCCATCACCCTCAGCGACAGCACTTGGGACAACGGCACCACCCTGATCGCCGCCCGTGTGGGCACGGCCGTCGTCAGCGTGCTGTCCACCGACGGCAGCGACAACGGCGCCGCGAGTGCCAAGAAGCTGACCGTACAGGTCGTGGCGTCGCTCAAGGCGAAGAGCGACACGGCGAAGCAGGGCTGACCGCCCGCCGCCGACCGCACCGCACTGACCCGCCGGGCACGCCTGGGCAGGACCCTCCGGTCCGCAGCACCATGTCGTTCCCGGCGGGCAGGCACCGGCCTGCACAAGTGACGGCGTCGCCGCAGGGGCGTCCGCGATGCTCCGCCTCATGCCCCATCAGGTTGCGCAGGCGACTACCACTCAAGGCGTACGCCCTACGACCCACGCCGGGCTCGCGGTAGTTCCTGCGACGCAACTCCGGAGTCGCCATTGCAGGTGACGACCGTGATCATCCCGCGGCCTAGCGTGTTGCACGTGATCGGGAGCGTGCTGCGGCCGCCCGAGTTCGGTCACTTCCTTCACGCTGCCCCGGAGTTTTGTCATGCCCAGAACATGTTTTGCCGCGTGGGTGCCACCGGCCCTCACATTCCTTCTCGGTTCCTGGGGGCTCAGGCGCGAGAACAGCATGTGGCGTGACGAGGCGGCGACGTGGGAGGCGGCCCATCGGACCGTCCCCGAAATCTGGCACCTGCTGGGCCGGGCCGACGTGGTCCACGGCCTCTACTACTTCTTCATGCACGGCGTTTTCGCGATCTTCGGCGACAGCCTCCTCACTCTGCGGCTGCCCTCCGTGCTGGCCATGACCGGCGCCGCCGCCCTGATCACCCGCCTGGCCTGCCAACTGGCCGGGAAGTACACGGGAGTGGCCGCGGGCCTGGCATTCGCCCTCCTCCCCGCGATCCAGCAGTACGCGCAGGAGGGGCGCCCGTACGCGCTGGTGACCGCCTGCGTGGCGCTGGCCTGCCGGCTGCTCGTCGCCGCCGTCGCCGGCCGAGGCCCGGGGCCAGGGCGCTGGGCGGCGTACAGCGCGGTGATGCTGTTGGCCGCACTGCTCAACTGGTTCTCTCTCCTGGTGCTGTTCGCACACGCCGTGACGATCGCCCTCGCCCGCCCGCCTCGCGCGACCGTCCTGCGATGGGCAGTCGCCGCATGCGCCGCCGTACTGGGCGCGTTACCCCTGATCGTGGCGAGCAGGGCCCAGTCGGGGCAGGTCGCCTGGATCCCCCCGGTCAAACCGGGGACGCTGGTCGGCCTCCTGGCGACGCTGGTCGCGGGCACGCTCTGTGCATGGCTCATACGATCAGGAGCGGTCGGCCGGGCCCACCGCGGCACCCGGATCTCGCTCACCACGCTCGCCCTGCCCCTGCTCGCGACTCCTCCGCTGCTGCTCCTCGCCGTCTCTCTGTCCCGCCCTGTCTACCTGGATCGCTACGTCCTGTTCGGCAACCTCGGACTTGCCCTGCTCATCGGTGGAGCGTGCCACGCACTCGCCGTCCGCATCCGGACATCGCCCCGGCGGACGATCGCCACCATCACGGCTCTGGCCTTCCTCGGACTGCTCCCCGTCCAGCTGACCCTGCGCAGCGCGAGCGGCCGGATCGACGACGTGCTGGCCACGGCCGCCAACGTCGCCGCGGTCCGTGAACAGGGTGACGCGGTGCTGTACATACCCTCGGCACGTCGCGACACCGCCCTGGTCTCACCCGCCGAATTCGCCGGACTCAATGACGTGGCACTGGTCAAGGACCCGCTGGCATCCGGCACCCTGAGCGGCAGGGAAGGCACACCGCGCCAGATAGCGAAGGCCATGCTGACCGCACGCCGCATCGTGGTCGTCACCGACGCGAGCGCGTCGTCCGCCGCCACGGCGCGCGACCGGACCAAGCAGCGCATCCTCAAGGCGTACTTCGCCCGCCGCTCCGAGACAAGCGAACGCGGCCGCAAAGTCGTGGTCTACCAACGCCGCCCCCGCTGAGCCGCGATCACCCGCCGTCAGGCCGTCACCGCCCGGGCACGGGTGGAGCAACCGGGCCCGCGGTGGCCCTTCGGGTGGAGGTCGATCAGTTCTCCTTCAAGAACTTCCGCGCCAGCGCGTCGCCCTGTTTCACCGCGGCTCGGTGGCTCTCGATCGGCGAGACCTCCGAGCCCTTGAACAGGAGATAGGTGACGCCGCCGGATGTTCCGCCGCCGCGCGGATCGGGGCGGATGCCGAGGGCCTTGGCGGTGGCGTACGAGGCCTCGCCGATGATGTCGCGGGGGCCCGTGTCGCCCACGACCGCGTACTGGACGCGGTCCTTGTAGATCACGGCAGCCACCGCGCCGCCACGGACGTCGTGGTCACGGTGGTTCCAGATCCGGCTGGCAGCGGGCACGACGACATACGGGAGCCTCTCGGCACTCAGGTGACGGCCGTCGGACTGCTGGTAGGCCGTGGTGGAGGAGAAGAGGGGGTCGGTGCGCCGGTTGCAGCGCACCCCGGCCCGGCCGTCGCAGTCGATGTCCATGTCGGCTTTCCAGAACACGGCGCCCCGCTTGCCACAGACGGGGATGTCGGCGCGGGTGCCCTCGTCGCTGCGGTAGCGCCCCTTCGACACGGGGATACAGCCACGCACCTTGGCCAGCAGCTCCGCGGCTCCGACCGTGCCTTCGCGCGCCACCGGTGCGTGATGCGGGCGGGCGACGGCGACGGGAACGGGGCCCGACCCCGGTCCGGTGAGGCCGGCTGCCGAGGCATGCATGGTGGGGGCGAGCAGAGCGGCACCGGCCGCGGCCAGCGTGAGCGACTGGACACGCACGATAAGGGACCCTCTCCTGGGGGACATTGACGGGCACTCACCCAAACCTGGGGGGTATCTGACGGTGCGTCCACCGGAAGGGGGCCGGACGGTGCACGGGGGCAGGTCCCTGTCGGCGGAGTTCCGTCGGGCGCCCGGAGGCGGACTCCGTGCGGCCGAGGGCCGAAGCCGCACTCGGCTCCGGCCACTCGACCGCTCTCGCCGGCGCGGGATCTGCGACGACAGCGGTCCGCGCCGAGGGCATGAACTCCCCTGGGTAGAGGGCGAGTTCACGCCGCGTCAGGGATCAGCATACGTAGCCCGCGAGCGGTCCGGCGAACAGCCTCCACCCTCTTGATGCGAGCGCGTCAACGATGTCCAATAGGTACAGACCAATCCCGGTGAAGGGAGGCACGGCCGTGCGACGTGTTCCCGCCGCGGTCCTCTGCGGCTCACTGCTCGCTGTGGCGTCCTGCGGTTGGGGCGGCACGGACGACGGCCGGGGGGTCCACTTGCCCTCGGCTCCGATGGGGGTCACCGCGGCGGCGGGCAGCGCGACCAGCGTGCACGTCATGTGGAACCGGGCGACCGGCGACCCGCATGTGACCCGGTACGAGGTGTATCGCGGCACCACGAAGGTCAAGGAAGTGCCTGGTGGAGAGCACATGGTGGACATCACCAGGCTCACGCCGTCCACGGCCTACGTCTTCACGGTCAGGGCCCTCGACGCCGACGGAAACGCCGGCCCGCCCAGTGAACAGGTGCGCGCCACGACACCGGCGGCGGTCGCGGCCGACCGCACGCCCCCGACGCGCCCCGGCCGGCTGCACGGCACGGCGGTCGGAAGCCGGGCGGCCCAGCTGTCCTGGGCGAAGTCGACGGACGACCGGGGTGTGGCGTCGTACGACATCTATCAGGGCGCCTCGAAGATCCACAGCGTCGGCGGGGGCCTGACCGCGACCGTCGTCACGGGCCTGCGGCCGGGCGCCCATTACTCCTTCACCGTGCGGGCGCGCGACGCGGCGGACAACGTCTCGCCAGCGAGCGACGCGGTCCGGCTCACCACCGCGCCCGGCTCGGACGACGGACGGGGCACGGCGCCCACCGGCTTTCGCGCGATGACCCATCGCGCGCAGGGGGCCTACTACCTGGACCTGTCGTGGGTGCCGCCGCGCGTCGACGGCGTGATCACGGAGTATCAGATCCACCTCGACGGGCAGCCCGCCACCTCGCTCGTCTGGGGCGGCACGGCACCCAGTGGCAAGGCCACCTACAGCTTCTACGTGGGGCGGGACGCCGGAGTCGTGCACCGGGTGCGGATCCGGGCGAAGCTGCCGGACGGGACGTGGGGCGGGTTCACGGCGGAACGGACGGTGACCACCGGCGGTGACCACCGATAGCGCGAGCGTAGGGTGGCGCCCATGGCCCATAAGGAACCGAATGGCCTGCCCGGCGTCGGCGCTCCGCTGGATCTGTCGCAGCTGCGCACCTTCCTCGCCGTCCACCGCGCCGGGTCGTTCACGGCGGCCGCGCGAGTGCTGGGCCTGTCCCAGCCGACGGTGACGATGCAGATGCGTGCGTTGGAGGAGCAGTTGGGCCGGGAGCTCTTCGAGCGTCGGCCGCGCGGAGTGGTACCCACGTCGGTGGCGGACGAGCTGGCCGCGCAGGTCGCCGCGCCGCTCGACGCGCTCGCGGTGGTCGCGGACCGCGGCGGGTCCGGACCCGATCAGCCGCCGGACCCGGTCCATCTCGCCGGTCCGGCGGAGATGCTGTGCACGCTGGCGCTGCCCGCACTGGCACCGCTGACCGCCCAGGGCGTACGGCTACGGGTCTCCACCGGACTGACCGACGACCTCCTGGAGGGGTTGCGCGGCGGCCGCTTCGACCTGGTGATCGCCACGAGCCGACCACGCGGCCGCACCCTGACATCGGTGGCCCTCTCTGACGAGGAGTTCGTGCTGGTCGCCCCGCCCGAGTGGGCCGAGCGCATCGGTCCCGCCCGGGTGGCCGCCGACGGTCCCGCCGCCCTGCACGGCGTTCCCCTGGTGACGTACGCGGAGGATCTGCCCATCGCCCGCCGCTACTGGCGGCATGTGTTCGGCGTCCGGCTCAGTGGCCAGGCGGCGATCACGGTGCCCGACCTGCGGGGTGTCCTTGCGGCGGTCGTCGCCGGCGCCGGGATCAGCGTGCTCCCCCGCTACCTCTGCCTCGCCGAGCTGGCCTCGGGTGCCCTGGTGCAGCTGCTGTCCCCCGAGGACCCGCCGATCAACACCGCGTACGTCACCCGGCGCCCCGGGATACCGGAGAACCCGCATGTGGTGCTCGTACAGGAGCGACTCCTCCAGGCGGGCCGCGGCTGGTGACACACGGGCCCACCACGGCTCGTGCCGCGCCGCCCGGCCCCGAGACGGCCGGTGTCCAGTCGAGCGTGAGCGTCTGAGCCACGGCGCGTCGCGTTCGCCGTGAGAGCCCCCGGACGTCGGCCATGAGCGTCGGCTGTCAGCCGGCGTCCGGCGGCCGGACGAAGGAATCCGTCACCTGCCCGGGCTCTCCCCGCGTGCGGGCCCGGCCGGGGGCGCGTTGGCTCTTCCTGAGGCAGCACGGGCGTTTCCCAATCCTCGGCGGGCATAGGACGTACCGCCAACCGTGCCGTTGGAGGGCAGTCCTGTGCGTACTACTCAGATACTTCTCCGCTCCGGCCTGACCGTGGCCGCGGCCGCCGCGCTTCCGCTCGCCCTGGCCGTTCCGTCGGCGCTCGCCTCGGGGTCAGGGATCTCGGTGAGCACCAGCGGGACTTCGGTTTCGGTCACTACCAGCGCGTGTTCCAGCATGGCCACCGACGGCAGTTTCGGCAGTGCCGCGCTGCTGTCGAGTGGTCAGGCGAACTTCGCGCAAGGGCGCCAGGCGACTCTGTCCGGGACCAGCACGGCGCAGTCGGCCTCATGGTCGAACGTGAGCGCCGGGACTTACACTGTCATCGTGCTGTGCACGGACAAGTCGACGGCCGGCACCCAGTCCATCATCGTCTCGACCCCCACGATCTCCGCGACAGCCACCGCCTCGCCCTCGCGCGGGGTCATGGGCGGTCTCGGCGGAGCCGCCAAGGACTACGGCACCGCCACCCTCGCGGGTGGAGGGGCCCTGGTGGCCGCGGGTGCCGTGGCGACGGCCTGGTTCCTGCGCCGGCGGGCCAAGCCCCACCGGCTCTGATCACTCGTGGCGTCGGCGGCCGTCCCCTCCCCGGGGGCGGCCGCCTACTCGTGCGCGGGAAGTTGTCCGAACTCGATCAGGGCGTGCGTCAGCCACTGGATCCAGAAGGTCTCCAGGTCGATACCTGCGCGCAGGACGAGGTGGTGCAGACGGTCCTGGGGGTCGTCCTTGCCGGGCGGGAAGTCCCGCTGCTGGATCTCCTCGTACTCGGCCAGTTGCCGCTGGTGGAGGGTGAGATGGCGGCGCAGGTCGGCCTCGATGCCGGTGGTGCCGACGACGGCTGCCGCCCGCAGGCGCAGCAGCAAGGTGTCCCGCAGGGGTTTGGGGTCCTGGCCGGCGGCGGTCCAGCGGGCCAGTTCGTCGCGGCCCGCGGCGAGCACCTCGTAACTCTTCTTCTGGCCTCGGGCGGGCTGTTCGGCGGGCAGGGCGCGGATGTGTCCTTCCGCCTCCAGCTTGCCCAGCTCGCGATAGATCTGCTGATGCGTCGCCGACCAGAAGTAGCCGATCGACTTGTCGAACCGCCGGGTCAGCTCAAGGCCGGACGACGGTTTCTCTAGCAGAGCGGTGAGGATCGCGTGCGGGAGGGACATGGGGTCATCCTAGGGACGGCTCGTATGCGCCCTTGCAGGGCGCCTTCCCCTTCGCCCGCCAGGTCGGCACGGCCACCGGACCGTCGTGGCCACCGGGTCGTCATGGAACGCCTGCGCCCCTCCCGCTCGCGCACCTCGAGTCCCTAGCCGCGCGTTCCGATCACGACATGGGCGTACAGCTCCTGCGAGACGGCAAGCCGGGCCGTGAGGCCGTTGCGGGTGAACGTGTCGAGGGCGGCGGAGGCCTGGCGTTCGCTCGTCTCGACGAACAGGGAGCCGCCGGGTGCCAGCCATGCGGGCGCCTCGGCCGCGACCCGGCGCAGGATGTCGAGGCCGTCCGCGCCTCCGTCGAGGGCGACCAGGGGTTCGTGGTCGCGGGCCTCGGGCGGCAGGAGGCCGACCTTGTCGGTGGGGACGTAGGGCACGTTGGCCGCCAGGAGGTCGACGCGGCCGCGCAACGTGTCGGGCAGCGCCGCGAACAGGTCGCCCTCGTGGACCCGACCGCCGTACGCGGCGATGTTGCGGCGGGCGCAGACCACCGCGGCGGGGTCGATGTCGGCGGCGTGCAGCTCGGGCCCGCCGAGCGACACGGCCAACGCGGCGCCCACGGCACCCGAGCCGCAGCACAGGTCCACGACGAGGGATGCGGCGCGCCCGAGGGCGAGGGCCTGGTCGACGAGGAACTCCGTGCGACGCCGGGGGACGAAGACGCCGGGCTCCACGGTGACGCGCAGGCCGTGGAACTCGGCCCAGCCGACGACGTGTTCGAGCGGCAGTCCCGCGACGCGCCGGTCGACCATGGCGGCGGCCTCGTCCGGGGTGCGGGCGGTGGAGAGGATCAACTCCGCCTCGTCCTCGGCGAAGACACAGCCTGCGGAGCGGAGCGCGGCGACGACCGAAGCGGGGGAATCGGAGGAGACAGGGGGCATGGAAGCCGAGGGCCTTTCGAAGATCCGAAGGGCGCTCTCGCGGTCACCTACACGCGGTGAGCCGTGTTGCCTTGAGGAGAGAGCACCCGACCTGACACAGCGGTAATGGGTCTCACCTCCTCGGCAACTGCGCGGCTGGGACGCTCCACAGCCGGGACGGCCACATTACAGGAACGATCAGCCGTTCAGACGGCGACCGTCTCCTCCAGTTCGGCTTCCTCCTCGGCGTCCTGCGGTTCGGCGGACTGCCGCTCGGTCACGGTCTCCTCGTGTACGGCGCCACGGGCGCGCACGCGCTCCACGGCGCCGGCGACGGCGGTGACGAACAGGCCGACGGCGAGCCAGGCGACGAGCGTCCAGATGTTGCCGGTGAGGCCGTTCCCGTCGAAGTACAGGAGACTGCGCGCGCCCTCGACGAAGCCGGCGCCGTTCCAGAAGGCGTGCAGGGTGCCGAAGAAGCCGTTCTGCAGCTCGGGCCGGAACAGGCCCCCGGAGCTGGTGAAGTTGAGCATCACGAAGAGCACCATCATCGCGAGCGTGGTCCAGCGCTTGAGGAAGGTGTGCAGCCCGACGCCGACGAAGAGAATGCCCGCGGAGTAGAGCCAGCTCATCCCCCACAGGCCGGTGAGGTCGTGGTGGGCGAGGTGGAAGACGGGCCCGGCGAGCAGCGCGCCGATGCCGCTGACGACACCGGAAACGCCGACGGCCAGCAGCGCCCGCACCCGCAGGGGCAGCCCCCCGCCCGCTGCGCCGAGAGCGGCGACGGACGCGTACGAGCCGATGCTCAGCGCGATGAGCAGGAAGAACAGACCCTGGCCCGTGGGGTCGTCGTCGACCGGCGGGGCGACGTCGGTGATCTTCAGCGGTATGCCCTGCTGGGCCGCGAGGGGCGTGAAGACCTTCTCTACGGCGGTGGCACCCATGTCGGAGGCGGCCGTGGCGACGACGAGCTCGGGCGCCTTGGCGTCGAGGACGTAGGCGCCGGTGATGTCACGGGACTTGAGCAGGTCGACCGCGGCGGGGCGGCCAGCGACGGTCCGCACGTCGAGGGCGTCCCCGGCCTTGTCCTTGACGGTCTGCGCGAACACCTTCGCCTCGGGGCCGGAGCCGACGACGGCGACGGGCAGGTGGTTCGGCTCGGGGGTGACGAACGCACCCATGTAGGCAAGCCCCATACCGAGGCACATCAGCAGTGGGGTGATCAGGTGGGTGAGCACATGCCGCAGCGCGGGTGATCGGGTACCGGCGGCCGCTCCCGGAGCGGCGCTGTGGATCTCGGGACTCCCGGCCCGGTGACTGGCGGACATGGTCACGACCTCCATTGGTTGGCTTATACAACTCCTGCTTCCAGTTGTACTATACAACCAACGGAGTGAGGAGGTGCCCCATGAAGTCGGCCGAGAAGCCCGATGAGAGCGTTGTCACTGATCAGGACGGCGCGGTCGGGACCGCCGATGAGGCCGTCGAGACGATTCAGCGCGAGATGACGGCCTTCGCCCGGCGTGCCAGGGCCTCTGCGGGGCGTATGCACCCGGAGCTGTCGCTGGTGTCCTACACGCTGCTCGGTCATCTGGAGGAGAGCGGCGGCTGCCGGGCCACCGACCTGGCGGCGCACTACGCGCTGGACAAGTCCACGGTGAGCCGGCAGGTGGCCGCATTGGAGCGCGCCGGGCTCATCGAACGGCGCCTCGACCCGGAGGACCACCGCGTACAGGTGCTGCATCTCACGGACGCCGGCGGTCGGATCCTCGCGCAGGTCACCGAGAGCCGCCGGGGCGCCTTCCGGGAACGTCTGGAGGGCTGGCCCGAGGACGACCTCGCCCGCTTCGCGGCGTACCTGTTGCGGTACAACGCGGCGGCCACGCAGACACCCCTCAGGGATGCGGCAACGGACTGAGCGGCCGTGCCGGGGCGCACACGGCCCCTCGCGGAACCTCAGCGGGCGCCGGGACTCCCGGACACCCCGGGCGCAGGAAGGGTGCGCCGTCCGTCGCGATCCCCGGCGCCTCGCCGCCGTCAGACGCCCACGGCCCGCCCGTCCTCCAGGTGCTCGGGCACGCGTGCCGCGAGGAAGCGGGTGGTGCGGCGCAGCCGGAAGCCCAGGGCCTCGTAGAGCCGGATCGCATTGGTGTTGCTCGCGGCGGCGTGCAGGAAGGGGGTCTCGCCGCGCTCGCGGATGCCGTGCGCGACGGCCAGCATCAGCCGTGTCGCCAGGCCCTCGCCCCGAAAGTCGGGGTCGGTGCAGACGGCGCTGATCTCGGTCCAGCCCGGCGGGTGCAGCCGCTCCCCCGCCATCGCGACGAGCACACCGCCCCGGCGTATCCCCAGGTAGGTGCCGAGTTCGACGGTGCGCGGCAGGAAGGGGCCGGGTCTGGTCCGCTCGACCAGGTCCATCATGTCGGGGACGTCGGCGGCCCCGAGCCGGACGGCCTCGGCGTCCGGTGCCGCGGCCAGGCCGTCGTCGACGAGCTGCACACCGTCCAGGTCGAAGGTCAGCTCCCAGCCGTCCGGGGTCTGCCCGCGGAACCCGGCGAGCGGGGCATCGGCGCCGGGGCCCACGAGAGCCGCGAGGTCGGCCCAGTCGTCGGCGTCGGGCTCGTCGGGCAGAGCCAGCCAGGGCGACACGTCGACGGGATAGCGCAGCACCCGGCCCCGCCGCTCGGCGAAGCCGGCGTGCGGACCGGTCAGCGAGGCGAGCGCGGGATTGTCCAGCGGATGACGCCCGGAACCCGACGGGACAGCCGGCACGGTGATCGCCCCGCCGCCCGACGCCATGGCCGACGCCCTGTCGGAGGTACCGCTCGATGCGTTGCTCATATCGCGACCTCGATCACGATCTTGCCGCGGGCGTGGCCGTCCTCGACGGTCCGCAGCGCCTCGGCGGCCCCTTCCAGGGGGAACGACTGCGTGACGAACGGCCGGAGCCTGCCGTCCACCACCAGCTTCGCCACCTCGTCGAGTACGGCCGCGGTGCGGGCGCGCGCCACGCGGGCGCCGCCCAGACGTTCCGCCGCCTCCTGGGACGCCCCCGCGGTGATCAGCTTCGTGCGGTCGGTGAGCAGCGTGGCGGCTTCTTCGAGTACGCCGTCGCCGACGAGGTCGAACACCGCGTCGACGCCCTCCGGTGCCGCCGCCCGCACCCGCTCGGCCAGGCCGGGCCCCGACGGCACGTGCACGGCGCCGAGCGACTCCACGAAGTCCTTCTTGCCGTCACTCGCCACACCGATCACACGCACCCCGTAGGCACGGGCGATCTGGACGGCCGCGACACCCACGCCGCCGCCCGCCCCGGTGATCAGCACAGTGGCCCCCGAAGGCAGGTCCAGCTGACGCACCCCGTCGTACGCGGTCGCCGCGGCCACCGGCAGGGCGGCGGCGTCCACGAACGACAGCGCCGCCGGCTTGTGCGCGGTGACGGCCACGGGCAGCACGGCGTAGGTGGCGTAGCCCCCGGCGACCGGGTTGCCGAAGACCTCGTCGCCGACCGCGAACCCGCTCACGTCGGCGCCGACCTCCTCGACGACACCGGCGACCTCGTTGCCGAAGACGGCGGGCAGCTCGCGAGCGGGGCCGCCGGGGCGGCGGTAGCCGGTGCGCTGCTTCCAGTCGACGGGATTCACGCCCGCCGCGCGCACGGCGACCAGGACCTGACCGGGGCCGGGACCCGGCCGGGTCTGCTCCACCAGTGCCTCGGTCTCCGGACCGCCGTACCGCGTGAAGACGTACGCCTTGGGCATGTGCTCCCTCACTCTCGTTCGCCGCCACCGAATGTATGGGCCATCGTTCGGGGCACTAGAGGCAAGGAAGATCACGGCACGGCTATTCCCGGCCCGTCGAAGCGTTCACGCCGCCGCAATGATCGGGAGCCGGCGCCCCCCTGTGCAGGGAGTGGCGTCCGCTTCCGCGTACCGTGGAGTGTGTACGCGGCGTCCGATCGCGTGCGCATCGATCACGCTCGACCAGCGGGCCTCCGTGCGGACGGCCTGGAGGCACCACCCCTATGAACGTCACCCGAGGCTTCACCGGGCGCCCGCGCGTCCACAACGCCGGACTCCCGCCCGGTCAGTACGACGCGGGCGACGACTGGCCGGTGCTGTCCGCCGAGGTCACCCCCGATCTGACGCCCGCCGACTGGACCTTCCGCGTCGACGGTCTGGTGGCCGAGCCGCGCACCTGGGACTGGGACGAGGCGCACACACTGCCCGCGTCGGCGTACGAGGGCGACATCCACTGCGTGACGAGCTGGTCGAAGTTCGGGGTGCGCTTCGGCGGAGTGTCCCTGGACGCGTTCCTGGAGGCCGCGCGCCCGGACACCGCGGCGACCCACGCGGTCGCCTACTCGCACACCGGATACACGACGAACCTCCCGCTCGCCGACCTCACCGGCGGCCGCGCCTGGATCGTCTGGGAGTACGGCGGGAAGCCGCTGCCCGCCGAGCACGGCGGCCCGGCGCGGCTGATCGTGCCCCACCTGTACTTCTGGAAGAGCGCCAAGTGGATCGCGGGCCTCAGGATCCTCGACCACGACGAGCCGGGCTTCTGGGAGCAGAACGGCTACCACGCACGCGGCAACCCCTGGGAAGAGCAGCGCTACTCCGGTGACTGAGACGACCGTATCGATGACGACCGCACCCACCCTGCCCGGGCCCTTCGTCCCGCCGACGCGGTTCGCCGTGCCCGGCCGGATCGCCGTCGGCAACCGGACGGCGGCCACCTGGCAGACCGCGACGCTCACCGGGATCCGCCGCGAGACACCGCACGCGACCACCTTCCGCCTCGCGGTGCCGCAGTGGGCGGGGCACCTGCCCGGCCAGCACCTGATGCTGCGGCTGACCGCACACGACGGCTACGCGGCCCAGCGCCACTACTCCATCGCCTCCGCGCCCGACGACTCCGGGCACATCGAGCTGACCTTGGATCATGTCGAGGGCGGCGAGGTCTCCGGCTGGTTCCACACCGGGGCCGCGATCGGTGACACGGTCGAGGTACGGGGCCCGCTCAGCGGCTTCTTCGCCTGGCCCGGCGACCGGCCCGCACTGCTCATCGGCGCGGGCTCCGGCGTCGTACCCCTCATGTCGATGCTGCGCCACCACCGCGCACGCGATCTGGAGGTACCGCTGCGCCTGCTCGTCTCGGCACGCAGCCCCGAAGAGCTCATCTACGCGCGGGAGTACGGCGCGGAGACCACACCTGTGTTCACGCGCAGCGCCCCCGAGGATACGGCCGTAGGACGTATGGCGGCCGCACATGTGGCACCGCTCCTGGCGGAGCAGCCTCCTGGTGGGTGGGAGGCCTATGTGTGCGGTTCCAACGGGTTCGCCGAGCATGCCTCGCGGCTGCTCGTCGAGGCGGGGCAGCCCGTGGACCGCATCCGCATCGAGCGCTTCGGCTGAGGCCGTCCGGGTCCTGGACGGCTCGGTCGCCGCGGCACGGAGCGTCAGGTGTGCGGCACCACGGCTACCGGGCAGGTCGCGTGGTGGATCAGTGAGTGCGCGGCGCGGCCGAGGCCCGTTCCGTGACCGGCACCGGCCTCACCCGTGCCTGTCCTGCGGCCGATGACCAGCAGGCCGGCGCCGGTGGACGCCTTGAGCAGATGGTGTCCGGGGTGGCCGTAGACCACTTCCTCCCGGACGTCGGTCTCGGGGAACTTGTGGCGCCACGGCTGCAATGTGGCCGACAGGACATGCCACTTGCCCTCCTCCCGCTCGGCGCTGACGTCGGGCAGCGGCACACCGGGGGCACAGCCGCGCAGCAGGGGCAGGGTCCAGGTGTGCAGGACGTGCAGCGCCGTCGAGCGGGAGGCTGCCGCGTCGAAGGCGTATCCGATGAGGTCGTCGGCCGGATGGTCCACGTCGAGGCCGAGCACCACCGGCAGGTAGGGGGCCTGATCCGGCGGCGTTCCGTCGATGGGCCGGTTCCGTTCGTCCTCGGGGAGTTCGCCCGCGCGCACGAGGACGACCGGGCGCTCGGCGCGCGCCGACACCTCCAGGGCGACCGAGCCGACGAGGAAGCCCGCGAAACCGGTGAAGCCGCGTGAGCCGAGGACGAGCGTCTCCGACTGGGCCGCGGCCTCCAGCAGTGCCGGGACCGCGGGCGTCTCGGTGCTGCGGGCGATGATGTCCAACGCCGGGTGGGCGTAGGACAGTTGGATCGCCGCCCGGTCGAGTGCGGTGCGGATGCGCCCGGCGGGCACGTCGACGTCCGGGACGCGCACGGGCGACGTCGGCGCGATGCCCGCCTGCAGCAGGCGCAGTGGAAGGTGGCGGCGTTCGGCCTCGCGCGCGGCCCAGTCGGCGGCGTCCAGACTGGTCCGCGAGCCGTCGATGCCGACGGTGACGGTACGGGTGCCGGTGTTCATGACTCCTGCCTTTCGGGGGTTCGGCGGTCGGCCGGTGCGGGCCCTCGCGTCGGCCTCGGGCACGTCCGTGCCACGGCCGTGGGTCCAGAGCTGGTGGGGCGCGTACGAGTCCGGGGCCGGGAGCCGGCAGGCCCTGCCGGACGGCGGAACGCATGGCCGCGGAGGGAGCCTTGGCGGCAAGGGGATGCGGCCGTCACCTCGCCGACGGCGCACCAGCGCGCATCGAGCGTGGCTGGACGGTCGTTCGCCATCGTGGCTCCTGTTCGCTGCGCGGCGTGCCTGCGCGGGTTCCACGGGGAACCCGGATCAGTCGTACGGCGAGGCAATCGGCGCGGGGTCCACTGTGGACGCTCGCAGCCGTGCGCGGTACGCCGGGAGAGGTGGACCGGCCCTTCGTGGGGGCCGTTCGGCCCCTCCGCGGGCCGGGCAGCGGTGGCAAGGAGGTTGAGATGCGAACCCGGGTACGCGGTTGGCGCTGGCGCCGCAATTCGCTGCGCCGCCGCTCGGACGTCGTCGAGGCGTGCACGGTCACGGTGATCGCCATGCTGCTGCTGGTCGGGGCGCCGCTGGCGACGGTGGCCGCGGGCTGGTGGGCCCACGACGCCACCGAGGCGAAAGCCGCGGCACAGCGCGCCGAACGTCACCGGATGCACGCCGTGGTCGTCGAGGACGCACCACCCGCGGTGCCCACGACCCCCGGCGGCAAGGAGCACATGTACTGGGTGAAGGTGCGCTGGACCGTGCCCGGCGAGGGCCCGCGGACGGGCTCGGCCCGTGTCCCGGCGGGCACCCTGCGCGGCGAGAGCGCCGGCGTCTGGGTCGACACCCGGGGCCGCAGTGTCGGGCCGCCGCTGAACGGCACCGCCGTCTGGCAGCACACCGTCACCACTGGAGCGTTGACCGGCGGCTGCGTCGCAGCCGTCGTCCTCGTCACGCACTTCCTCGTGCGCCGGATCACCGGCCGCCACCGGCTGGCCGAGTGGGAGCGCGAGTGGGCACGTATGGGACCCGAGTGGGGGCGGCGCACGGCGTGACGCCCGGGTCGTGACCGCTCGGGCCCGGGCGGGGGCCTGTTGGCCCCTGTCGGGCGCGGCACCGGCAGGTGACTCTGGAGCTGCCGCCCTCATCGGGCGGCTCCGGAAAGGGGACCCCATGACCGCTCCCCCGGCTCCGCCTCTGTCCCAGGCCCTCGAACCCGAGCATCGCGGACGCCTGATGCGGTTCGCCCGCGAGGTGTCCTTCCCGCAGGGCACCCGCATCTTCGAGGCGGGCGGGCGTGCCGATCACTTCTGGATCGTGCGCAGCGGGACGGTCGCCCTCGACATGCGGGTGTCCGGCCGGCCCTCGCCCGTCATCGACACGCTCGGCTTCGGCCAGCTCCTCGGCTGGTCCTGGCTGTTCCCGCCCTACGTGTGGCAGCTCGGGGCGGAGGCACTGTGCCCGGTGCACGCCCAGGAACTCGACGCGTCGACCGTGCGGTTGCTGTGCCGGTCCGATCCCGCGCTGGGCGCCGCGGTCGGGCACTGGGTCGGCCGGGTGCTCGCCCACCGGCTGCACGCGGCCCGTACGCGCCTGCTCGATGTGTACGCCCCCTACGGCAGTGGTGCAGTCCACTGACGGGACCATTGGGCCCTGTCCGACTTGTGCCGTCGTGCGCGAGGATCGACCGAGAGTCCCCGCCGTCCCGGGAGCAGCGCGCATGGTCGAACCGACGCAGCAAGTGCCGAACACGACACCGATCCGGGTCTTCCTCCTCGACGACCACGAGGTGGTCCGCCGGGGACTGCACGACCTCATTGACGCCGAACCGGACATGGTGGTCGTCGGGGAGGCCGGGACGAGCGAGCAGGCACTGGTCCGCGCTCCGGCGCTCCGTCCCGACGTGGCGATCCTCGACGTACGCCTCCCGGACAGCGACGGGATCTCCGTCTGCCGTGAACTGCGGTCCCGTGACGCGGGATTGGCGTGTCTGATGCTGACCTCGTTCGACGACGACGACGCACTGCTGGACGCGATCATGGCGGGGGCCTCCGGCTATGTGCTGAAGCAGATCAGGGGCTCCGACCTGATCTCGGCCGTGCGCACGGTCGCGTCCGGTCAGTCGATGCTCGATCCGGCCACCACCGCCCGGCTGATGAGCAGCCTGCGCGGCCCGCAGAGCGACACGGACCCACCGGGCGACGGTCGTCTGACCGCGCTCTCGGAGCGGGAGCGTGAGATCCTCGCCCTGATCGGCGAGGGACTCACGAACCGTCAGATCGGCAAACGGCTCTACCTTTCCGAGAAGACGGTGAAGAACGGGATCTCGCGGCTGCTGGCCAAGCTGGGCGTGGAGCGGCGCGTCCAGGCGGCGGTGATCGCGGCACAGTATCCGCAGCCGCCGGGGGCGCGGGGCGGGAGCGGTGGCTGAGGCCGGACGTCCGCGCTCGACCTGACCCCGCGCGCCGCCGGCGTCGGGGTGGCCTTCCGGGAGACCTCCACCTCTCCGCGGTCGAGGCCGGCTTCACCGCGGGCCCGCCGCGGGTGGCCGCCGGTCACGTCACGCCCACGGTCGAAGCACGCGCACCGTCGAGGCATCCGCGCGTTCGAGGGGGTCTCATCGCGGGCCGAGCGGCACCCGCCACTCCAGCCGTGTGCCCGCACCTTCCTGAGGCACCGTCACTTTCAGGTGCCCGCCCAGAAGTTCGGCTCTTTCCGACAGGTTGCGCAGTCCGCTGCGGCGGCCGCTGCCGGCATCCGTGCCGATGCCGTTGTCGCTGATGGCGAGGGTGAGGTGTCCGTCCCGGACGACGAGTGCCACCTCCGCGGCGGTGGCCCGTGCATGCCGGGCCACATTGGTGAGTGCCTCGACGACGACGGCGAGGGCGTCCTCGGCAAGGGCGGCGGCGACGTCCACGTCGACCAGCCCCTCCAGCCGCAGCGCGGGGGTGAAGCCGAGTGCGGGGACCACTTCCTCCAGAGCGCGGACCACACGGATGCGCAGTCCGGCGGACGGCGTCTCGTGGGCGCGCAGGCCGAAGATGGTCGACCGGATGATCTTGATGGTGGTGTCCAGGTCGTCGACAGCCCTGCCGAGGCGCTCGGCGGCCTGCGGATGCTGCACGAAGCGCTGGGCGCTCTGCAGGGTCATGCCGGTCGCGAACAGGCGCTGGATCGCCAGGTCGTGCAGGTCGCGGGCGATCCGGTCGCGGTCCTCCAGCAGGCTCATCTGCTCGGTGTCGCGCCGCCGTTCCGCGAGTTCCATCGCGAGGGCGGCCTGCCCGGCGAACCCGAGCAGCGGTGCGGTCTCGACCTCCGTGAAGGGCGGCCGACCCGCGCCCCGGGCCAGCATGAGGACACCGCGGAGCCCCTCACGGGTGCCCATGGGGACGGCCACGGCGGGCCCGAGTCCCTCCCAGCGGTCGGGGCCGTAGGTGATCCGGGGGTCCTTGCGCACGTCGGCGGTCGCCACGAGGGTTCCCGCACTCAGCGCGGCGCCCGCGAGGGTGCCCTCCCTGGGCAGCAGGAGCCCTCGGTGCGTCTCGGCGTGCTGGCCCAGCGCGAACGCGCCACGCAGGTCACCGGTGCCCTCGACGACGAGGTCGACGACGCCCAGGTCGGCTCCGGTGATCTCGCGGGCGCGTTCGAGCATCACCTCCAGGACCTCTGCTTCGGCCACCCCGGACAGCAGCCCGCTGGTGATCTCCGCGCCCGCCTCCAGCCAGCGTTCCCTGAGCCTGACCTCGCCGTACAGGCGGGCGTTCTCGATGGCCACACCCGCGGCCACGGCCAGGGTCGACAGGACGGCCTCGTCCTCGGGGTCGAAGTCTCCCCCACCGCGCTTCTGGGTCAGATAGAGGTTGCCGAAGACCGTGTCGCGGACCAGGATCGGGGCGCCGAGGAAGCTGTGCATGGGCGGGTGGTGCGCCGGGAATCCGGAGGACGCCGGGTGTGCGGACAGGTCGGTGAGCCGCAACACCTCGGGGTGGCGGATGAGTTCGCCGAGCAGGCCGTGTCCGGAGGGCAGGTCGCCGATCGCGGCCCACACCTCGTCGCTGACGCCCACCGGGATGAACTGCGCGAGTTTCTGCTGCTGCCCGATGACGCCGAGCGCCCCGTACTCGGCGTCGACCAGGACGACGGCGGCTTCGACGATCCGGCGCAGCACCTGCGCGAGGTCGAGTTCACGGCCCACCGACAGCACCGCCTCCAGGAGTCCCTGGAGCCGGTCGCGGGTGCCGCGTACCGTCTCGATCCGGAGCTGGAGTTCCTCCAGCAACTCGTCCAGGCGAAGCTTCGGCAGCCCGGTCCCGTCCCTGCGCCCGTCCCCGCCCATGTGCCCCTCCGCCCGGTGGGAGCCGACGTGACGTCGGCGCCGGGCCTCTTACGGTATCGGCTCAAGCCACGCAGCGGCATCGCGCGGTCGCCTGCCGTAACGGAAGGGGTGCGCCCGGATAGCGGCGAGGGGGGTCCATGGGTCAGGATCGGATCGGATCCTCGGCTGTCCGGCTTCGCGGAAGACCCATGAAAGTTCCTATCGCAGCCATTGGATCCGTCATTGGAAATCCGCCGCGGGCCGCCCTACCTTCGATGCGTGGCCGTACTGACACTTCGGACGCAGAACGTCAGCGCATCCATTCCGTCAGCACCCACGGCCGAACCACACCTCCGGGTCCGCACCCCGGATCCACCCCTCTCGGAGAAGAGCACACCATGTCGAAGATTCTGTTCGTCGTCACGGGCGCCGACCACTGGACCCTGGCCGACGGCACCAAGCACCCCAGCGGCTTCTGGGCCGAGGAGGCCGTGGCCCCGTACGAGGCGTTCAAGGCCGCGGGCCACGAGGTCGTCGTCGCCACCCCCGGTGGTGTGGTGCCCACCGTCGACCGCGGCAGCCTGGCCCCCGCGGTCAACGGCGGGCAGGAGGGCGCCGACAAGGTCACCGCGGCGCTGGCGTCCTTCACCGAGCTCCAGCACCCCATCGACCTGGCGGACGTCGTCCTCGGCAACTACGCCGCCGTCTTCTACCCCGGCGGCCACGGCCCGATGGAGGACCTCGCGGTCGACGCCGAGTCGGGCAGCCTGCTCACCCTCGCGCTGGAGTCGGGCAAGCCGCTCGGTGTCGTGTGCCACGGCCCGGCCGCGATGCTCGCCGCCACGAAGGAGGACGGCTCCAACACGTTCGCCGGCTACCAGGTGGCCGCGTTCACCAACGCCGAGGAGGTTCAGGGCGGGCTCGCGGACAAGGCCAAGTGGCTGCTGGAGGACCGGCTGACCGAGGTCGGCGTGCAGGTCCAGGTGGCCGAGCCGTGGGCGCCGCACGTGATCGTCGACCGCAACCTGGTCACCGGCCAGAACCCCGCCTCCTCCGCTCCGCTCGCCGCCGAGCTGCTGAAGAAGCTGGCCTGACCTTGCCCGCCGACCGGCTCGACGAGGTCCTCGACGCGACGTACGAGTGCCTGACCAGGTACGGCGTACGGCGCACCACGATGGACGACATCGCCTCCGCCATGGGCGTATCCCGGTCGGCGGTCTACCAGTACGTGCGCGGCAAGGACGACGCCTTCCGGAGGCTCGCCGGGCGCCTGCACGACCGGGCTCTCGCGCAGGCCCGCCGCGCGGCCGCGGACCAGGACGCCTCCTGCGCGACCCGCATCCGGGGTGTCCTGGAGGCCAAGTTCGACCTGGTGCTCCAGTTGTCCGGGGACTCCCCGCACACGGCCGAACTCCTCGACGAGCAGGCGCGGTTGTTCGCAGGCATCTGCACCGGCTTCACCGCCGATCTGCGCAGCCTCCTGACCGCCCTGTTCGCCGAGGCGGGTACCGCCGGGCCCGTCACCCCGGCCCAGGCGGCCGACATCTGCCTCGCCCTCGTCGTCGGCCTCGAATCCGTCCCCGCCGGCACGCACCTCCTTCGCCCGGCTTCAAACGCGCTGCTCACCGGCCTGCTCGGCGCGCCCGTCGAAGCGAGCCGTTGACCGTTCGGTGGGCCGGCCGCGCCCGAACGCGCTTTGACATGGGCTTCACCTTCGCTTCGCCCCTCGTACGTCTGCGATTGCTTCCATCGGGGAATGGACCACATCACGTTCCTTGTGGCGGTCGTCATCGTCACGGCACTGGCCTTCGACTTCACCAACGGTTTCCATGACACGGCGAACGCGATGGCCACGTCCATCGCCACCGGCGCGCTCAAACCAAGAACGGCTGTGCTGGTCAGCGGTGTGCTGAACATCGTCGGCGCCTTCCTGTCGACGGAGGTCGCGAAGACCGTCTCGGGCGGCATCGTGGACGACACGCTGGTGTCACCGGGGATGATCTTCGCGGGGCTGGTCGGAGCGATTCTGTGGAATCTGCTGACCTGGCTGGTGGGGCTGCCGTCGAGTTCCTCGCACGCCCTGTTCGGAGGGCTGATCGGGGCGGTGTGGGTCGGCGCGGGTTCGCACGGCGTGCACTTCGACAAGGTTGTCGAGAAGATCCTGATCCCGGCGGTGGCCTCGCCGCTGGTGGCCGGTGCCGCGGCGCTGCTCGCGACGTATTTCGCGTACCGGATCACCGCTCGCGCCCGCGAGAAGTCGGTGACCAAGGGCTTCCGCCTCGGGCAGATCGCCTCCGCCTCGCTGGTCTCCCTCGCGCACGGCACCAACGACGCACAGAAGACCATGGGCGTGATCACACTGACGCTGATCTCGGCCGGAGCCCTCGGCCACGACGCCGGACCGCCGGTATGGGTGATCGCGTCCGCGGGGCTCGCCATCGGCCTGGGCACGTACCTCGGCGGCTGGCGGATCATCCGCACGATGGGCAAGGGGCTGACGGACATCCAGTCACCCCAGGGCTTCGCGGCCGAGGCCGCCTCCACCACCGTCATCCTCACCTCCGCGCATCTGGGCTTCGCGCTGTCCACCACGCAGGTGTGTTCCGGCGGCATCCTCGGTGCCGGGCTCGGCCGGCGGCTGGCCGAGGTGCGCTGGGGCACGGCCGGCCGCATGGTGATCGCGTGGCTGGTCACCCTGCCCGCCGCCGCGCTGGTCGGCGGAGTCTCCGCGAGCGTGGTCAAGCACGGCGGGAACCTGGGCACCGCGGTGATCGCGCTGGTGGCCGTCGCCGTGGCCACGTCGATCGTGCTCGCGTCGCGCCGCAATCCGGTGCACGCGACGAACGTCAACGACACCCACGAGGTCACCGTCCGGGCCACGACGCCGACGCACGTCGGCACGGCCGCCTGAGCCAGGGAGAGTTCGAACAATGCATCTGGACTGGACCGCACTCGGCCAGGTCACCGCGGTGAGCGTCGGCGTCACCGTCTCCGTGGTCGTGGTCTTCGCCCTCGGCGTCCTGGGCCTCGCCCGCGTCGAGACGGCACGTGAGAAGGATGGCGGAACCCAGGCGCTCGGCCTCGCACAGGCCGGGCTCTGCTTTCTGACCTGCGCGGCCGTCGTCGCGTACGGAATCTATCTGATCGTGCCGCAGTTCCACTGAGACGAGCCGAGGAGAGTGCGATGACGCCACTGCTGACGGGGCTGACCGTCGACTACAGCGACCACGACGATCCGGTGCTCATCCGGCCCGACGGCACCGCGGTGGACACCTGGCGGGAGAACTACCCCTACCAGGAGCGTATGGAGCGCAAGGAGTACGACTGGCACAAGCGGCTCCAGCAGATCGAACTGCTGAAGCTGCAGAGCTGGATCAAGGAGACCGGCCGTCGGCTCGTCATCGTCTTCGAGGGGCGGGACGCGGCCGGCAAGGGCGGCACGATCAAGCGTTTCACCGAGCATCTCAACCCGCGGGGCGCCCGGGTGGTCGCGCTGGAGAAGCCCACCGAACGCGAGCGCGGGCAGTGGTACTTCCAGCGGTACGTCGAACATCTGCCGACCGCCGGCGAGATCGTGATGTTCGACCGGTCCTGGTACAACCGTGCCGGTGTCGAGCGGGTGATGGGCTTCTGCGCGCAGGACGAGTACCGGCGCTTCATGCGGCAGACCCCCGCCTTCGAGCGGATGCTCGTGGACGACGGCGTGGACCTGGTGAAGTTCTGGTTCTCGGTCTCGCAGAGCGAGCAGCGCACGCGTTTCACGATCCGTCAGGTGGATCCCGTACGGCAGTGGAAGCTGAGCCCGATGGACCTGGCGTCCCTGGACCGCTGGGACGACTACACCGCCGCCAAGGTCACCATGTTCCGCGAGACGGACACCGAACAGGCGCCCTGGACCGTGGTGAAGAGCAACGACAAGAAGCGGGCCCGCGTGGAGGCCATGCGCAGCGTCCTGGCCCGCTTCGACTACACGGGCAAGGACGAGGAGGTCGTCGGCAGCCCCGATCCGAGCATCGTGGGCGCTGCGGCGAACCTCCTGGAGGAAGGCGAGGACTACGACGGCGAGGCGCGCTGACCACCGCCGCCCAGCGCACGCGAAACGCCCCGCCCCCAGCTTCTGGGGGCGGGGCGTCTCGCATATGCCGAAGATCCGGAAGTGTTACGAAACTTTCGATGTCACGAGGTGGCGCATTGATCCTCATTCAGGCCCTCTTGACGATCACTCAGGGACGACCAGTGGCCATATGGCAGATGACCTGGATGAACCATTCCTCATAAGTGCCCGGCGGCGAGCGAAGCTTTCGCAATCATCGTCGAAACTGTTGACAGTTGACAGGGCCAGGCCAACACTGTTCGCCGTTGACAGCGCTCGCTCACCGCCCCACCGGCCTCATCAGGACGAGGAGGAAGCACGCCCATGAACGACGCACCCGCACAGCCGTCGACCCGCCCGCGCGCCCGCTTCGGGACACTCAACCGATTCAGGCTGCTGCTCAGCAGCATCTGCGCCACGCTGCTGGTCGCCGTGGCCGCGATGACCATGCCCGGCAGCGCCAACGCCGACACGGTCGTCAACTCGAACCAGACCGGCACCAACAACGGCTACTTCTACTCGTTCTGGACCGACAGCCCCGGGTCGGTCTCGATGAACCTGGGATCGGGCGGCAACTACGGCACCTCGTGGAGCAACACGGGGAATTTCGTCGCCGGCAAGGGCTGGAGCACCGGCGGTCGCCGCAGCGTGACCTACTCGGGCAGTTTCAATCCGTCCGGCAATGCCTACCTGGCCCTCTACGGCTGGTCGCAGAACCCGCTCGTGGAGTACTACATCGTCGACAACTGGGGCACCTACCGGCCGACCGGCACGTTCAAGGGCACGGTCAACAGTGACGGCGGCACGTACGACATCTACGAGACGACGCGCTACAACGCCCCCTCCATCGAGGGCAACAAGACGTTCAACCAGTACTGGAGCGTCCGCCAGTCGAAGCGGACGGGCGGCACCATCACCACCGGCAACCACTTCGACGCCTGGGCCAGTCACGGGATGAACCTGGGGTCCTTCAACTACATGATCCTCGCGACCGAGGGCTACCAGAGCAGCGGAAACTCCAACATCACGCTGGGCGACTCCTCCGGTGGCGGCGGGGGCGGCGGCAGTGGTTGCACCGCCACTCTGTCCGCCGGCCAGCAGTGGAGCGACCGCTACAACCTCAACGTCGCCGTCACCGGCTCCAGCAACTGGACCGTCACCATGAACGTCCCCACCCCCGAAAAGATCCTCTCCACCTGGAACATCAACGCCACCTACCCCAGCGCCCAGGTCCTCACCGCAAAACCCAACGGCAGCGGCAACAACTTCGGCGTCACCATCCAGACCAACGGCACCACCACCTGGCCAACCGCCACCTGCACCGCAACCTGACCCCGAAGACCCGAAAGGAGGACCCCTTCCCATGCGCATGCGAACCAGACCGAGTCTGTCGTTACGTTCCCTGATCACGGGAGTGGCCGTGACCGCCATGGCGGTGGCGAGCACCGTCGCCGCCTCCGTGATCGACGCCACCCCGTCGCACGCCGCCACCTGCAACGGGTATGTCGGGCTCACCTTCGACGACGGCCCCTCCGGCAGCACGTCGAACCTGCTCAACTCGCTCAGGCAGAACGGGCTGAGGGCCACGATGTTCAACGAGGGCCAGTACGCCGCGGCCAACCCGGGTCTGGTCAAGGCCCAGGTCGACGCGGGCATGTGGGTCGGCGACCACAGTTACACCCACCCGCACATGACCCAGCTCAGCCAGTCGCAGATGGACTCGGAGATCTCCCGGACGCAGCAGGCCGTCGCGGCCGCGGGGGGCGGCACCCCGAAACTGTTCCGCCCGCCCTACGGTGAGACCAACTCGACGCTGAGGTCGGTCGAGGCGAAGTACGGCCTGACCGAGGTCATCTGGGACGTCGACTCGCAGGACTGGAACGGCGCGAGCACCGACGCGATCGTGCAGGCCAACGCCCGACTCACCAGCGGCCAGATCATCCTCATGCACGACTGGTCCGCGAACACGCTCGCCGCGATCCCGCGCATCGCGCAGGGACTGGCCGGTCGTGGTCTGTGCGCCGGCATGATCTCTCCGCAGACCGGTCGCGCCGTGGCCCCCGACGGTGGCGGAGGGGGCGGAGGCGGAGGCAATGCTTGCACCGCCACCCTGTCCGCCGGCCAGCAGTGGAGCGACCGCTACAACCTCAACGTCGCCGTCACAGGATCCAGCAACTGGACCGTCACCATGAACGTCCCCACCCCCGAAAAGATCCTCTCCACCTGGAACATCAACGCCACCTACCCCAGCGCCCAGGTCCTCACCGCAAAACCCAACGGCAGCGGCAACAACTTCGGCGTCACCATCCAGACCAACGGCACCACCACCTGGCCAACCGTCACCTGCACCGCAACCTGACCCCGAAGGCCCGAAAGCAACACCGCACTTGTGGCGCGACGGTCCGGCGGCCGTCGCGCCACCCAACGGTTCAGGGCGGCCGTCCCGCTCTTCACCTTGGTCATACAGGCCGCGGATAGACTCGGACGCCCTGTCCGAGTGGATCAGTCCGTCCAGGGGAATCTGCCGTGCCCGACCGCGCTCGTACCCACGAACCGCCGCCGGTTCGTGGCATCCGGATCACCCTGGAACACGTCTCGCACCTCGTGTTCTTCGTGGTCGTCGGTGCCGCCGTCGTGCGGCTCACCGCCCTGCGCAGCGCACTGTGCTGGGACATGGTCATCGTCAGCGGCCTGCTGGCGATGGTGTACGCGGGCGGCCTGGCGGTGTGGGACCGGCTCGGTCCCCGCGGCCGGTCCGCCTGGGCCCTGACGTTGCTGCTGCTCTGGGCGATCCTCATCCTGCTCGTCCCGGCACCGCTGACCTCCGCGTATGCCTGGTGCGCCGTTCCGCTGGCGTGCGCGGCGCTGCGTGCGCTCGGACGTCGTACAGCCGTCGTGGCGGTGGCCGCGATCACCGTCGTACTGGGCAGCCAACTCGTCGTGGCCACCGGCGGGTTCGACCCCGAGATGGCGCTGATCCCGGTGGCGGCCGTCTGGGGCACCGTCGCCCTCTACCGAGCGCAGCAGCGGGACGCCACGGAACGTCGGCTGCTCCTGGAGCGGTTGCACCGGACGCGCGATGTCCTGGCGGAGCAGCAGCGCCGGGCGGGAGTGCTGGCGGAGCGCACACGGATCGCCCGGGACCTGCACGACACACTCGCCCAGGAACTCGCCGGGAGCCTGATGCTGCTCCAGGCGGCCGAGCGGGACTGGGAGCAGCGGCCGGGCGTGGCACGCACCCGCGTCCGTGCGGTCGCCGACGGTCTGGACGCCCATCTCACCGAGACCCGCCGGATCATCGACGACCTCACTCCCTCCGCCGTCGCCGAGGCCGGGCTCGAAGGGTCGCTGCGACTGCTGTGCGCCCAGGCAGGGCGGGACGGGACCGCGGCGCGGGTGAGGTTCGAATCGACGGGAGACCTTCTGCCCGCCCTGGACGAACAGGCCGCCACCACCGTGTTCCGGGTAGCGCAGGGCACCTTGGCGAACGTACGGGAGCATGCGCACGCGGCCAACGTGCTGGTCACGCTCCACCACCATGCGGACCGCGTCGAACTCGACGTGCGCGACGACGGCGCGGGTTTCGATCCCGCCGGGGACCGCGAGGTCACCCGGCCGACCCGCGGTTTCGGCCTCCCGGCGGCCCGGGCCCGGCTGCTGGACTGCGGCGGCGATCTGCGCGTGACCACCGCGCCGGGCCGCGGCACCCGGGTGCGGGCCGTCGTGCCCGCCCGCCCGGTTGCTCAACCCGTCACCGCCCTGACCTCGGTGGCAGCCGGATGACCACCCCGCCCGTCCGGCTGCTGATCGCCGACGACCACGCCGTCGTACGTGCCGGACTGCGGGCCCTGCTCGAAGGCGAGCCTGACCTCGCTGTACTCGCGGAGGCGGCCAGCGGCGAGGAGGCCGTCCGCCTCGCCGTCTCCGCGGCGCCGGACGTCGTTCTGATGGATCTGCGGTTCGCCGGGCCGGGCAGCGGGATCGACGGCGTCGAGGCGGTCCGTCGACTGGCCGTCGAGGCTCCGGGCGTACGGGTGTTGATGCTGACCAGCTACTCCGGCCGCGGCGACATCGTGCGCGCGCTGGAGGCGGGCGCCCGCGGCTACGTCCTCAAGGCCGGCCCGCCCGAGGAGCTCTTCCGGGCGGTCCGCGGCGCGGCCACCGGCGCCCTGGCCCTCGCGCCGGAGGTCGTCGGCGAGCTGGTCGGCCAAGTGGTCAGCCCCGATCAAGACCTGACCGCACGCGAGGTCGAGGTCGTCGGGCTGATGGCGGAGGGGCGCAGCAACCGGGCCATCGCCCAGTCCCTGTTCCTCAGCGAGGCGACCGTCAAGACCCACCTCGTGCGCATCTACCGGAAACTGAAGGTAGAGAACCGGGCGGCCGCCGTGTCGGAGGCTGTCCGCCGGGGACTGCTCGACCTCGACTGAGCACCGGGGTGGGGTGGTCGCGGTCGGCCGGGAACGCCCGGCCGAGGGGGACCGGATCCGGTCCGCGGGCTTTCCCGACGGTGCCGAGGCATGCTGTTGTCCGTAGGAGCAGGCCGGCCCTGGAGGTGCTGGGATGCGGTGGAGCGCGGGCTGGTGGGCCGCCGCCGGAGTGGTCGTACTGGCGGCCTGTGGTGGGTCAACGGGCGACGGGCCGGCGGGAGGTCCGTCCGGGCACGGCCGGCGGCCCTGCGCCGACAAGCG
>NZ_JBEXDZ010000123.1:0-28995 GCF_040606085.1 Streptomyces sp. NPDC005485
CCTCGTACTGGACGTACTTGGGGCTTCGGCCGGTGCGGCGAGGGTGCGTGCCGGGCGCCGCGGGTGCTGTGCGGGACTTTCAAAACACCCCCTAGGAGCGATACGCGGGGAGAAGCGCCCGTCAGGGGCGTGGGACTGTGTCAATATGCGGCTCCGCCGCGTGGGCGCGACCAGCCACATGCGGCCCGCAGCCGCGAGACAGGAGGGCCACCACTCCGCGTGCGCACCCCCGAGACCCGTAACTCGCACTTCACGCCCGGGCGTTGACTTCTGTTACCGCCGGTACGGATGATCGCGCGCATGGCGACGAACCCCCTCCCGCAGTTCCCGTCCGGCTTCCTCTGGGGCGTGTCCACCTCCGCTCACCAGATCGAGGGGGCCGCGGACGAACGCGACCCCTCCGTCTGGGATGCCTTCACCGCCCAGGAAGGGCGGGTGAAGGACGGCACCACCGCGGCGGTGGCCTGCGACCACTACCACCGCTACCCCGAGGACGTCGCGCTCCTCGCCGACCTCGGCGTGGACGCCTACCGCTTCTCGATCTCCTGGCCCCGGGTGAACTCCCCCGGCGGCCTCGACTTCTACGACCGGCTGGTGGACGAGCTGTGCGGCGCGGGCATCCGTCCCGTGCCGACGCTCTTCCACTGGGACCTGCCGGTCACGCTCGACTGGCTGGAGCGGGACACGGCCTCCCGTTTCGCCGAGTACGTGAGCGTCGTCGCCGCCCGGCTCGGCGACCGCGTCGGCAAGTGGATCACCCTCAACGAGCCCGCCGAGCACACCCTGCTCGGCCATGCGCTCGGCGCCCACGCCCCCGGCAAGCAGCTGCTCTTCGACGCGCTGCCGGTCGCCCACCACCAACTCCTCGCCCACGGCCTGGCCGTACGGGCGCTGCGCGCCGCCGGGGCGACGGACATCGGGATCGCCAACTCGCACGGCCCGACCTGGCCGGCGTCACAGGAACCGGCGGACCTGGAGGCGGCCGAGTTCTACGACGTCCTGCTGAACCGCCTGTTCGCCGACCCCGTCCTGCTCGGCCAGTACCCGGAGGGCATCGGCGAGTTGATGCCGGGCGACGTCGAGGCCGACCTCAAGGTCATCGGGGAACCGCTGGACTGGTACGGCATCAACTACTACGCGCCGACCCGGGTGGGCGCCCCGCAGGGCTCCGAGATCGAGTTCGGCGGACTCACCCTCCCCGCAGAACTCCCCTTCTCCGTAAGGGAGATCGAGGGGGTGCCGGTCACCGACTTCGGCTGGCCCGTGGTCCCGGAGGGGCTGACGGAACTGCTCACCGGCTTCCGGGGCCGCTACGCCGACCGACTCCCGCCGATCGTCATCACCGAGAACGGCTGCTCCTACGAGGGCATCGACGACCAGGACCGGATCGCCTACCTGGACGGCCACATCCGCGCGCTGCACCGGGCGTCGGAGGCCGGCGTCGACGTACGCGGCTACTTCGTGTGGTCGCTGCTGGACAACTTCGAGTGGGCGGAGGGATACGCCCGCCGCTTCGGCCTCGTGCACGTGGACTTCGAGCATCCCGACACGCTGGAGCGGACCCCGAAGGCGTCGTACGGCTGGCTTCGGAACGTGCTGCGGGCGCAGAGATGACCGCGACCTCGCGGGAGCCGTCGGCGGCGCCGGGACCGGACGCGCTCGCCGAGCCCGTGGAGCGCGTCGGCCGCGGCTGGACCTCGGCCCTGTCGCTCGCCAACGGGGCGATCTGGGTGGGCTGGTACGGCCCGCTGCAGATCCTGCTCGCCTCCCAGGCCGAGGACTTCGCGCCAGGCACCGGCATGTCCAAGGAGACGATGCTCGCCTGGGTCACCGGCGCGGGCGCGCTCGTCTCCCTGGTCGCCAACCCGGTCTTCGGGGCCCTGTCCGACCGTACGACGGCCCGCCGCGGCCGCCGTACGCCCTGGATCGTGGCCGGGACGGCAAGCGGGGCGTTGGCCCTGCTGCTGCTCGCGGGGGCGGGCGGGGTGTGGACGATGGCGCTGGGCTGGTGCCTGGTCCAGCTGACACTGAACGCCGCCTTCGCCGCGGTCACGGCAGCCGTCCCGGACCGGGTGCCGAGGCTCCAACGGGGCTCCGTGGGCGGCTGGTTGGGAGCCGCGCAGATCCTCGGCGTGGTCGGCGGCACGGGCCTTGCGACCGCGGCCGGGGGCGTCGGGGCGGGCTACGCGGCGTGCGCGGTGTTCACGCTCGTCGGTGTGCTGCCGTACGTGCTGAAGTACGAGGATCTGCGGCTGCCGGTGTCCGCGCGGCCGCCCTGGTCCTGGCGGGACTTCCTCGCCGGTTTCTGGCTGAGCCCCCGCCGCCACCCGGACCTCGGCTGGGCCTGGCTGACCCGCTTCCTGATCAACCTGAGCAACGCGCTCGTGCTGCTCTACCTGCTCTACTACCTGCGGGACCGCCTGCACCACCACGACCCGGAGCAGGGCGTCCTCATCCTCACCGCGGTCAACGGTGTGACGCTCCTCGCGACGGTCGTGGTCGGCGGTGCCTGGTCAGACCGGGTCGGGCGCCGCAAGCCGTTCGTGATCTGGTCCGGCGTGCTGATGGCGCTCGCCACGGCCGCCCTCGCCGGGTGGCAGACCTGGGCGGGCGCGCTCGTCGCGGCGGCGGTGCTGGGCGTCGGCTTCGGCGTCTTCACGTCCGTCGACTTCGCCCTGATGACGGACGTCCTGCCGAAGGCCGTGGACCGCGGCAAGGACCTCGGCGTCATCAACGTCGCCAATGCCCTGCCCCAGGTCGCCGCCCCCGCCCTGGCGGCACCGATCGTCACGTATCTGGGCGGCTACCGGGTGCTGTATCTGGTGGCGGCCGTGATCGGGCTGGCGGGGGCCCTGCTGGTGCGGCGGATCAGAGGGGTGGAGTGAGGGCACGGGCTCTCACAGGGCGCCGGCGTCCCGGGCCGTGTAGACGCTGGGGTACAGCGGGCGGTAGCCGAGTTCGCGGCGGATGCGCCCGGTGGAGAAGATCCCGGTCCACGGGTCGGGATCGGTGCGGGTGTACAGGTCGTCGGGGACCTCGACGCCGTTGAGCTGGTGCAGCTCGACCGCCGTGACAGGGGCGTCGTCGGCGATGTTGTAGATCCGTCCGCCGATTCCCGGCGCGTGCAGGATGCGCAGCAGCGCCTGGGCGACGTCCGCGTGATGGCCCATGTGCAGCCGTTGGGCGGCCGCCCAGCTCCGGGCCCACATCAGGGACTGGGCGAGGTGCGGATCGCCCTCTCCATAGACGAAGGGGAGCCGCCCGACGCGCACGTCCAGGCCCTCCAGGGCCAGCAGTTCCCGCTCGGCCGCGACCTTGGACTCGGTGTAGGCGCCCCACATCGTCCCGCCGGGCCGGCTCTCGTCGTCCTCGGTCAGCGGGCGGCCCCGTCCGGCGCCGTACACCAGCCCCGTGCTGAGCTGCACGAACCTCCGCACACCGGCAGCCAGCGCCGCCCGCCCGAGCTCCACTGCCGCGTCCCGGTTGACGGCCCGCGCCTCCTCGTCCGGCACCCCGCGGAAGGCCGCCGCGACGTTCACGACCGCGTCCACCCCGGCCACCGCCTTGCCGAGCGCCTCCGCGTCCCGCAGATCGCCGACGACGACCTCGGCGCCCAGCTCCGCGAACCGCTCCCCGCGCGCCGCGTCCCGCACCAGCACCCGCACCTGTTCTCCGGGCCGGGACTGCGCCAGCAGCCTCGGTACGAAGCGGCGGCCGACCTGTCCCGTCGTACCCGTCACCAGTGTCAGCATGATCTGTTCCCCTGTTCCTCTCGGTCCGGTGCCACCACTCTCGGACCGAGCGGGGGCGACCGGGAGAGACCCGTCGATCAGGGGACCGGCAGTCCCTGGATAACGCGCGCGGGTTGCCGCAGCCTGGAGGGGTGAACCGAGCCGAACTCGCCGACTTCCTGCGCCGTGGCCGTGCCCGCCTGGACCCCTCCGACGTGGGGTTGGCGCCCGGCGCCCGCCGCCGTACACCCGGCCTGCGCCGCGAAGAGGTGGCGCAGCTGGCCGGCATGTCCGTGGACTACTACACCCGCCTGGAACAGTCGCGTGGCCCGCGCCCGTCCCGCCAGATGCTGACGGCGCTGGCCCGCGCCCTGCGCCTGACGGACGACGAACTGGACCATCTGTTCCATCTGGCGGGCGAGGAGCCACCGCGCCGCGGGAGCACGTCCGCGCACGTACGCCCCGGTCTGCTGCTGGTCCTGGACCGGCTGCACGACACCCCGGCGATGGTGATGAGCGACTGCGGTGACGTACTGGCGCAGAACGCGATGTCGAGGGCGCTGAGCGGGGACGTGTCCGCCCGCCCGCCACGGGAGCGCAACCTGGTCCGCCGCTTCTTCCTGGACCCGGCCGCGCGTGACCTCATCCCGCCGGAGGACTTCCCGGCGCACGCGCGCGCCCATGCGGCGAACCTGCGGGCGGTGGCGGCGGCCCGCCCCGACGACCCGGAGCCGGCCGCACTCGTGGCCGAACTACGCGCGGGAAGCGAGGAGTTCGCGCGCCTGTGGGACGACCACGAGGTGGCGGTGCGCCGCGCGTCGACGAAGCGCTTCCAGCACCCCCTGGTCGGCCTGCTGGAGCTGGACTGCGAGGTCCTGCTCAGCGACGAGCACCACCAGCTGCTGATCATCCACACGGCGCGCCCGGGCACCGAGTCGTACGAGCGCCTGCAACTGCTCCGGGTGGTGGGCCTGCAGGACCTGACACCGAGCGAAAGCAGCCGGGGCTGAGCGCCCGCCCCCGAGGGGTGCCTAGAACCCCAGCTTCCGCAACTGCCGGGGATCCCGCTGCCAGTCCTTCGCGACCTTCACATGAAGATCCAGGAAGACCGGCGTGCCCAGCAACGCCTCGATCTGCTTGCGGGACTTGATGCCGACGTCCTTCAGGCGCTTGCCCTTGGGGCCGATGATGATGCCCTTCTGGCTGGGCCGCTCGATGTAGACGAACGCGTGGATGTCGAGCAGCGGCCGGTCCGCGGGCCGGTCCTCGCGGGGCAGCATCTCCTCGACGACCACGGCGATGGAGTGCGGCAGCTCGTCCCGCACGCCCTCCAGCGCGGCCTCGCGGATGAGCTCCGCGATCATGACCTGCTCGGGCTCGTCGGTGAGGTCACCCTCGGGATAGAGCGCCGGTCCCTCCGGGAGCAACGGCACGATCAGGTCCGCGAGCAGGCCGATCTGCTGGTCGCCGACCGCCGACACGGGCACGATCTCCGCCCACTCGAACCCCAGCTCCTTGCCGAGCTGGTCGATCGCGATGAGCTGCTCGGCGAGCGCCTTGCTCTCGACGAGGTCGGTCTTCGTGACGATCGCGATCTTCGGCGTCTTCTTGATCGACGCCAGCTCCTTCGCGATGAACCGGTCACCGGGACCGAGCTTCTCGTTCGCGGGCAGGCAGAACCCGATGACGTCGACCTCGGCCCAGGTGGTCCGCACGATGTCGTTGAGCCGCTGACCGAGCAGCGTGCGCGGCTTGTGCAGCCCGGGGGTGTCGACCAGGATCAGCTGGGCGTCGGGCCGGTGCACGATGCCCCGCACGGTGTGCCGCGTGGTCTGCGGCTGGTCCGCGGTGATCGCGACCTTCTGCCCGACCAGAGCGTTCGTGAGGGTGGACTTGCCCGCGTTGGGGCGGCCCACGAAGCAGGCGAAGCCGGCGCGGTGGGGAGCTCCGGAGGGCTCCGACGGCTCGGATGACGGGGTACGAACGCTCATGGCGCCCATTGTCCCTGATCCACAGGCACCCGCCGCACGCCGAGGCCCCGTACGGGCACCCGACCGTGCCCGGTGAGCTTCCGGAAACCCCCGCGCAACACGAAACACGCCCGAAACGCGCCCGTGCACAGCCGGAAACGCGCACCGGTGACCCTCTGACGAGCCCCCACACCGTTGGAGACAACCGTGCCCCTCGCCGCCGCGCACCTGGACACCGGTGACACCGCCTGGCTGCTCGCCGCCACCGCGCTCGTCCTGTTGATGACCCCGGGCCTCGCCCTCTTCTACGGCGGCATGGTCCGCACGAAGAGCGTCCTCAACATGCTGATGATGAGCTTCGTGTCGATCGCCCTGGTCACGGTGGTGTGGCTGCTCGCCGGCTACTCCCTCGCGTTCGGCGACGACGCGTTCGGCGGGCTGATCGGCGGCCTCGGCCACGCCGGAATGGCGGGCCTCGGCCCGGACAGCGTCCACGGCACGGTCCCCACGCTCCTGTTCGCCACCTTCCAGCTGACCTTCGCGATCATCACGGCCGCGTTGATCAGCGGCGCGATCGCCGACCGGGCGAAGTTCGGGGCGTGGCTGGTCTTCGTGCCGCTCTGGGCGCTGCTCGTATACGTTCCCGTCGCGCACTGGGTGTGGGGCCCCGGTGGCTGGATCCTGGAGAAGCTCGGCGGGCTGGACTTCGCGGGCGGTCTGCCGGTCGAGATCACCTCGGGCGCCTCCGGACTGGCGTTGTGCCTGGTCCTGGGCCCGCGGCTGGGCTTCAAGAAGGACGCCATGCGCCCGCACAACCTGCCGATGGTGATGCTGGGCGCGGGCCTGCTGTGGTTCGGCTGGTTCGGCTTCAACGCGGGCTCGGCCCTGGGCGCCAACGGCCTGGCCGCGGCCGCCTTCCTCAACACCCTCGCCGCCGGCTGCACCGGCCTGCTCGGCTGGCTCTTCGTGGAGCAGCGGCGCGACGGCCACCCGACCACCCTGGGCGCCGCCTCCGGCGCGGTCGCGGGCCTGGTCGCCATCACCCCGTCCTGCGGCTCGGTCTCCCTCGTCGGGGCGCTGGTCGTCGGCCTCGCCGCCGGCGTGGTCTGCTCGTACGCCGTGAGCTGGAAGTTCAGGCTGAACTACGACGACTCGCTGGACGTCGTCGGCGTCCACCTGGTCGGCGGAATCATCGGCACGCTCCTGATCGGCCTGTTCGCGACCGCCGAGATGACCGGCGGCGCGGAGGGACTGTTCTACGGCGGCGGGCTCGGCCAGCTCGGCAAGCAGCTGGTCGCCGTCCTGGCCGTCGGGGCGTACGCCTTCACCGTCACGTACGGCATCGGGAAGCTGCTCGACAAGGTCATGGGCCTGCGGGCGGACGCGGACCACGAGCACACGGGTCTGGACCTTACGGTGCACGCCGAGACGGCTTACGATCACGGGGTCCTGGGCCATGGCGCCCCGGTCTCCGCGTCCGCCACCGCCACTCAGAAGGTCAAGACCCAGGCATGAAGCTCATCACCGCGATCGTCAAGCCGTACCGCCTCGACGAGGTCAAGAACGCGCTCCAGGAAATCGGGGTGCACGGCCTGACCGTGACCGAGGCCAGCGGGTACGGGCGTCAGCGCGGCCACACCGAGGTGTACCGCGGCGCCGAGTACCAGGTCGACCTCGTGCCCAAGGTCCGCATCGAGGTCGTCGTCGACGACGCCGACTCGGACACCGTCATCGACGCGATCGTCAAGGCCGCGCGGACGGGGAAGATCGGCGACGGGAAGGTGTGGGCGCTGCCGGTGGAGACCGTGGTGCGGGTACGCACCGGGGAGCGCGGCCCCGACGCCCTCTGAGGGCGAGGACCGCGCTCGACGGGCGCGCTGCTCAGTCGAACACGAACGGTCCCGGGGCCTGCGGCCCGGTCGCCGTACAGGTGATGGTGAAGCCGAGGACGGTCATCTGCAGTGAACCACCGTAGGCCTCCAGGCTGTCCCCGGAGGCCACGGTGCCGTCGAGCGGTCCGACCGTGACGCTGTCACCGGCCGCCATGGCCGGGTTCTTCGTGCCGCTGAAGGCGGTGGTGCCACCGCTCGCCTTCACCAGCGTGAGGGTGGAGCTGATCGAGTCCTGCGCCAGGGCGATGGGCGCGGTGATCGCGGACGACGTGACCGTGACGGTGGCCGCGGTGCCGTCCTGGGTGGCGGTGAGTGTGGCCTCGCCGCCGCCGAAGCTTCCGCAGTCGGCGGTGATCGTCGCCGTCTGTGGGGTGACGGCGACGGCGGTGGGCGCGAGCGCGAGCCCGGAGACCGCGAGGGTCCCGATCAGCACGGCCGCACCTGTTCCGATTCGCTTGCCTCTCATGGGGTGAGGCTCCCTTCCCGTATCTGGGAACTGCCATGTGGGGATGGACGGGAGATACACACCGACGGACCCCGCGTGGCAGGTGGGTGCGAACACACTGCCCGACATGGAATCTGACGGTCCGTCGGAACTTGCGGTTCCATTGACACGCGAGAGCCGCAAAACAACAAGGTTGAATTCCGGCCGACCCTGCAGCCCGTCCGGCGTTCGAGGACGAGCGAGGTCTTTCAGCCCGTCCGGCGTTCGAGGACGAGCAAGGTTTTTAAGCCCGTCCGGCGTTTGAGGACGAGCGCGAAGCGCGACAGGGGGGAAAGGGGGCGAAGCCCCCAGAACAACGGGAAGGGAAGGGGCGGAGGGGGCGAAAAACTCAGCCCGCGGCCACCGTCACCCGTACCGCCCCGTCGGGCCCGGCGACAAGCACCGGCGTCCCGACCCCGCCAAGGTCCCGCACAGCGGCAAGATCCTCCACGGAGACACCCTCCGCCCCGGTCACCACAGCCGCCGCCTCAAGCGACTTCGCCCCCGAAGCCACCGCCATGGCAACAGCCGTCCGCAACGCACTCAGTTGCAACGACTCCAGCGAAACCGTCCCGGCGACATACGTACGCCCCGTCTCATCGCGTACGGCCGCCCCCTCGGGCACCCCGTTGCGGGCCCGCGCGGAACGGGCCAGGGTCACGATCTTGCGGTCCTCGGGGTCGAGCGCGCTGCTGTCGGTCATGCCCAGAGCATAGTCAGGGCCGGTCGAGGCGGAGGCGCTGAGCCCTCGGCAGACCGGCGACGACCAGGTCGTAGGAGTCCTCGACGAGCTCCCGGACCACCCGGTCCGGGAGCTCGCCGTCGACCGTCACCGTGTTCCAGTGCCGCTTGTTCATGTGGTACCCGGGGATGATCAGCCCCGGGTACTCCTCGCGGAGCCTGACCGCGTCGTCCGGATCGCACTTCAGGTTGACCGTGAGCGGGCGCGCGTCCAGCGTGGTGAGCGCGAAGAGCTTGCCCAGGACCTTGAAGACCGAGACCTCCGGCCGGAAGGGGAAGTCCTCGACGGTCTCGTTGAAGGACAGGCAGAACGTGCGCAGTTCCTGCGGGGTCACTCCGGCTTCTCCTCCTCGGGCGGCTCCACCGGGCCCAGCGGCTCGACGAGCACGGTCACGATCTTGTTCCGGCGGCCGGCCGCGGTCTCCGCCGTCAGCCGCAGCTCCTGCCCGTCGGGCAGTTCGACCAGCGCGGAGGCTCCGGCGATCGGGACGCGTCCGAGGGCCTTGGCGAGCAGTCCGCCGACGGTCTCCACGTCCTCGTCGTCGTACGCCTCGAAGCCGTACAGCTCGCCGAGGTCGCCGATGTCGAGGCGGGCGGTCACCCGGTAGCGGTTGTCGCCGAGGTCGGCGACCGGCGGGAGTTCGCGGTCGTACTCGTCGGTGATCTCGCCGACGATCTCCTCGAGGATGTCCTCGATGGTGACGATGCCGGCCGTGCCGCCGTACTCGTCGATGACGACGGCGACGTGGTTGCGGTCCTGCTGCATCTCGCGCAGCAGGTCGCCGGCGTTCTTCGTGTCGGGCACGAAGGCGGCGGGCCGCATGGCCGTCGACACCAGCTCGCTCTCGGCGTCCCGGCTGATGTGCGTCTTGCGGGCCAGGTCCTTCAGATAGACGATCCCGACGACGTCGTCCTCGTTCTCCCCGGTGACGGGGATGCGGGAGAAGCCCGACCTGAGCGCGAGCGTCAGCGCCTGCCTGATGGTCTTGTACCGCTCGATGACGATGAGGTCGGTACGCGGGACCATCACCTCGCGTACGAGGGTGTCGCCCAGCTCGAAGACGGAGTGCACCATGCGGCGCTCCTCGTCCTCGATGAGGGACTCCTTCTCGGCGAGGTCGACCAGCGCACGCAGCTCGGCCTCGGAGGCGAAGGGGCCGCGGCGGAAGCCCTTGCCGGGGGTGAGCGCGTTGCCGATGAGGATCAGCAGGGGCGGGATCGGTCCCATCACGCGCGCGAGCGGCAGCAGGACGTACGCGGCCGCCGTCGCCGTGTTCATCGGGTGCTGGCGGCCGATGGTGCGCGGGGAGACGCCGACGGCGACGTACGAGACGAGGACCATCACGCCGATGGCGACCGCGAGGGCCTGCCAGGTCCGGTCGAACTCCTGCAGGCACTCGTAGGTGACGAGCGCGGCGGCCGCCATCTCGCAGGCCACGCGCACCAGCAGCGCCACGTTCAGATAGCGGGTCGGGTCGGCGGCGACCTGGGCGAGCTTCGCGCTGCCGCGCCGCCCGGACCGCACGGCCTCCTCGGCCCGGAAGCTGGAGACGCGCGCGAGGCCCGCCTCCGCGCAGGCGGCGAGCCAGGCGACGACGACCAGTGCTATGGCACCTACGACGATCTGGGCGCTCATGACACGGTCGGCGCCGGGGACGGGCCGGTGAGGCCCTTCTCCGCGCGCCAGCCGTCCACGATGGCGGCCTGCAGGCCGAACATCTCGGCCTTCTCGTCGGGCTCCTCGTGGTCGTAACCGAGGAGGTGCAGCACTCCGTGGACGGTGAGGAGCTGGAGCTCCTCGTCCATGGAGTGCTGCGTCTCGGCGTCCTTGCCCTGCTGCTCGGCGACCTCCGGGCAGAGCACGATGTCGCCGAGCAGCCCCTGCGGCGGCTCGTCGTCGTCCTTCGCCGGCGGACGCAGTTCGTCCATCGGGAAGGACATGACGTCCGTCGGACCGGGCAGGTCCATCCACTGGATGTGGAGCTGCTCCATGGCGTCGGCGTCCACGACGATCACCGAGAGCTCGGAGAGCGGGTGGATGCGCATCCGCGCGAGCGCGTAGCGGGCGATGTCGAGGATCGCCTGCTCGTCGACCTCGGTTCCGGACTCGTTGTTGACGTCGATCGACATGGTCGTGCTGGTCTACTTCCCCTTGTGTACGGCCCTGCCGCGGCCGCCCTGGCGGGAGCCGTTCTCGGTGCCGTTCTCGCTGTCGTACTTCTCGTACGCGTCGACGATACGGCCGACCAGCTTGTGCCGTACGACATCGTGGGAGGTGAGCCGCGAGAAGTGGACGTCGTCGAGGCCGTCCAGGATGTCCTGGACCTGTCGCAGACCCGACTTGGTGCCGCTGGGCAGGTCGACCTGCGTGACATCGCCCGTGATCACGATCTTCGAGTCGAAGCCGAGGCGGGTGAGGAACATCTTCATCTGCTCGGCGCTGGTGTTCTGCGCCTCGTCCAGGATGATGAAGGCGTCATTGAGCGTACGGCCGCGCATGTACGCCAGCGGCGCGACCTCGATCGTGCCGGCCGCCATCAGCCGCGGGATCGAGTCCGGGTCGAGCATGTCGTGCAGCGCGTCGTACAACGGGCGCAGGTAGGGGTCGATCTTCTCGTACAGCGTGCCCGGCAGGAAGCCCAGCCGCTCACCGGCCTCGACGGCCGGCCGGGTCAGGATGATCCGGTTGACCTGCTTGGACTGGAGGGCCTGCACGGCCTTGGCCATGGCGAGGTAGGTCTTTCCGGTACCGGCGGGGCCGATGCCGAACACGATCGTGTGCTTGTCGATCGCGTC
The DNA here is from genome assembly GCF_040606085.1 of Streptomyces sp. NPDC005485. NCBI lineage: Bacteria > Bacillati > Actinomycetota > Actinomycetes > Kitasatosporales > Streptomycetaceae > Streptomyces > Streptomyces sp. NPDC005485. The sequence goes on from NZ_JBEXDZ010000123.1 coordinate 11,615, forward strand.
GACGTACCGCTTCTGGTTGAGCGTCTTGGGGCGGATGGTGCGGCCACGCGAGGACAGGATGTTCTGCGTGAGCACCTCGGCGGGGGTCTCGGGTCCGTCGCCCTCCCCGTTCTCGCCCGCTCTGAGCATGGCAATCGAGCGTTCCACGGCGTCCTCCGTCATCGGCTGCCCGGTGCGGAGCACGAGCATCATCTCTGCGAACAGACGCTGGACGAGGGCGACTTCCGCCGCGTCGCCGACCGCGCTGATCTCATTGCCCCGGACATGGATGTCGGCCGCCGGGAAGGCCTTCTCGATCACGCGCAGGAGGGCGTCTCCCGAACCCAGCACGGTCACCATGGGGTGCTTGGCCGGGACGGTGAAGTGCGCTCGGGCCTGCTCCTGCGCGGGGGTCTGAGCTGTGGGTGTCTGAGTCATGGGCCGGCTATGAAGGCCTGACCATCCTCCTCTTGCGGGGGCTCGCGCCCGCTCGACAGCCTTGCACTGCCAAGAGTACGACGGTGCACTGACAACCCCGTAGGGCTTTTCCGGGGCGGCATCATCGGGGCGTGGAGGCGCGGCGCTCTAGGCCGACCGGCCGAACCCGATCGTGGGGACCGCGCGGCGCAGCGGCCACGGCCGCGTGACCTCGGGGATGAGGCCCTCCAGGAAGGCGTAGCGGCGCAGCGCGGTCGGTTCCTGGTCGTCGTAGGACTGGACGCGGCGCCACCACGCGGCGATCTCGTTCCAGCCGGGGGCCGACAGCGAGCCGCCGAACTCCTGCACGGACAGGGCGGCGGTCAGCCCGGCGAAGGCGAGGCGGTCGGCGAGGGGCCAGTCGGCGAGGGTGCCCATGACGAACCCGGCGACGAAGACGTCACCGGCGCCGGTCGGGTCCAGGGCCTCGACGGCGATCGCGGGGACCTCTGCGGTCTCGCCGGTCCGGCCGTCCACGGCGTACGCGCCCTCGGCACCGAGGGTCACCACGGCGAGCGGCACGTGTGCGGTGAGGGCCTGGGCGGCCGCTCTCGGGCAGTCGGCCCCGGTGTACCGCATGGCCTCCTCGGCGTTGGGCAGGAACGCCTCGCAGTGCGCGAGGTCGGCGAGCCCGGCGAGGTCCCAGCGGCCGGTGTCGTCCCAGCCGACGTCGGCGAAGATCCGGGTGCCCGCGCGGGCGGCCTCGGCGATCCACGGTGCGCGCACACCGGGCGTCAGCGAGGCGACGGCGGCGCGCGCCCGGGGCGGGCAGTCGGGCGCGGGCTCCTCGGGCGGCGGCTCGTGCCCGTGGCTGACCATGGTGCGCTCACCCTCGTACGCCATCGACACGGTGACCGGAGAGTGCCAGCCGGGCACCGTGCGCGACGGGGAGAGGTCGATGCCCTCGCCCTGGGCCAGCGCGTCCCAGCAGTACTCCCCGTAGTGGTCGTCCCCGAAGGCCGCCGCGAGTGACGTGCGCAGTCCGAGCCGGGCCAGCGCGGTGGCCATGTTGGCGACGCCGCCGGGGCTCGATCCCATGCCGCGGGCCCAGGACTCGGTGCCGCGCACGGGGGCGGAGTCGAGGCCGGTGAAGACGATGTCGAGGAAGACGGTGCCCGTGAGATAGACGTCCCAGGGCGGGTCCTGAGGAGTGCGCAGCCCGGCGAGCGGGTCGACCTGGGACTGGCTGTACGGTCGCTCTCCGTTGGACGCGGTCACGAGGCGCTCCCTGAACATGGTGCGGTTCAGGCCAGTGTGCACCACGCCTCCCGGTGGGCGACGGCGATCCCGCGCGTGCCGCCCGCCGCGCCGCCCCCGCCTCCTCGCGGGGCCTCGGGGGTCCTACCAGCGCGGAACGGCCGGGGTGACCCACGTGGGGTCCGCGATCCGCATCGCCGCCGCGTCGTCCCGTTCCCGCAGCGAGCCGTCGTCGTCCAGCCACCTGCGGTGCAGGAACGCCAGCTTGTCGCGGTCGAGCTCGACGCCGAGGCCGGGCGCGTCGGACACCGTCACGCAGCCGCCCTCGAAGGTGAGGCGCTCGGTCAGTACGTCCTCGGACTGCCAGGGGTAGTGGGAGTCGCAGGCGTGGTGGAGATCGGGAACCGTGGACGCGACGTGGGTCATGGCCGCGAGGCTGATTCCCAGATGGGTGTTGGAGTGCATGGAGACCCCGACGCCGAACGTCCGGCAGACGGCGGCGAGTTCACGGGTGTTGCGCAGTCCGCCCCAGTAGTGGTGGTCCGACAGCACCACCTGGACGGCGCCCTTGGTGAAGGCCTCCTCGATCTCGGCGAAGGTCGTCACGCACATGTTGGTGGCGAGCGGCACGGACGTGCGCGCGGCCACCTCGGCCATCGCCGGGGTACCGAGCGCGGGGTCCTCCAGGTATTCGAGTACGTCCCCGATCTCCTGCGCGACCTTGACCGAAGTCTCCACGGACCAGGCACCGTTGGGGTCCAGGCGCAGCGGATGCCCGGGAAAGGCCTCGGCGAGCGCCCTTACGGCCGCGATCTCCTCGTCGGGCGGAAAGACCCCGCCCTTGAGCTTGAACGAGGTGAACCCGTACCGCTCCTTGAACTTCCGCGCCTGCTCGACGACTCCGGCGGGATCGACGGCCGCACCCCAGTCGTCCTTCTCGGCGGCGAGGCCTTCCGGATGGCCGGCCCACTTGTAGAACAGGTACGCGCTGTACTCCACGGTCTCGCGCACCTTGCCGCCGAGCAGCGCGTGCACGGGCAGCCCGAGCGCCTTGCCGAGCGCGTCCAGACAGGCGACCTCGAACCCGGAGACGACGGACAGCCGGAGCTTGTCGGCGGTCTGCACGCCCCGCAGGCCGCCGACGTCGACCTGTCCGGAGACTCGGGACCCGTCGACGGCGACCTGGTCCGCGAGAGTGAACAGGCCGTTCAGATCACTGACTTGATGGCCCGTCAGCTTCTCCGCGAACGGCCGTGCCAACTCCAGGTACTTGCTGTCGCCGTACGTCTCCCCGACTCCGGTGACACCGTCGGCGGTCACCACCTCCACGATCAGCCGCGGCGTGTACGGCTGGTGCACGCCCTGCGTGTTGAGGAGGGGCGGGTCGGCGACCAGGATCGGCGTCAGCCGTACGTCCGTGATGGTGAGGTTCACAGAGCGGCTCCCACGAGGTCGAGTCCGGCGGTCAGAAGGGGCGTGAGGTCCGCCAGGTCGGCGGCCGAGGGATCGACGAGCGGCGCGCGAACGGGCCCCACCGGCAGCCCCCGCAGCCGCGCGGCGGCCTTGACCAGCGACACGGCGTATCCGGGCACCCGGTCACGCAGTTCGACGAACGGAACGTAGAAGTCCCGCAGGAGCTTCTCCACGGTCCCGCCGTCCCCCTCCCGCAGCGCCGCATGAAAGGCACCGGCGATCTCGGGGGCGAAGGCGTGCACGGCGGACGAGTAGGCGGGGACGCCGACGGTGGCGTACGCCCGCGCCTGGATCTCGGCGGTCGAGGCTCCGTTGAAGAACAGGAAACCCTCGGGCGCGGCAAGGGTGAGCCGCTGCAGCCGGTCCAGGTCGCTGTGCCCGTCCTTCAGCCCGATGACTCCGGGAATCCGCGCGATCTCCCTCAACCCGTTGCCGCTGAAGGCGACTTGGCCACGCTGATAGGCGATGAGCGGCAGCCGTGTCCGGGCGGCGATATGCTCCAGCTGCGCCACGAGCCCGCTCTCGGGCGCGGCGACGAGATAGTGCGGCAGCACGAGCAGGGCGTCGGCCCCGGCGTCCTCGGCGATGCGCGCGAACCGGGCGGCCTGCGCCCATCCGTACCCGGTCCCGGCGACGACCGGAACGCGGCCGGCGGCCACCTCGACCGCCGCCGCGACGACCTGCCGGTACTCGTCCTCGTCCAGCGAGAAGAACTCCCCGGTGCCGCAGGCGGGAAAGAGAGCACCGGGCCCGGCGTCGACCTGCGCCGCGACATGCGTACGGAAGCCGTCGAGATCCAGAGAGCCGTCCCCATGAAAGCTGGTCAGCGGAAACGACAGAACGCCCTCCGCCATCCCCTGACGCAACCGCCCGACAACGCTTCCCGCACCCGTACTCATCAGGACCCGACTCCATCTCCGTACGTAAACGCCATCCACATATGAATACGAAGATTAGAGAGACGAACAAGAACCGTCAATGCGCCCCTCCGCCGCCCTCCCCCCGACACGGACACGGCAGGGCCCCGGCAGGCAGCAGCCGCACCGGGGCCCGGACCCATGTGGGTCCTACGCGAAACAGGTACTTCGCGAAACAGGTACTTCGCGATACAGGTCCTACGTGAACTCGTACGCCTCGACCTCGGCGATGTACCGGGCCCGCCGCTCCTCGTCGTGCTCCAGGAAGGAGGCGACGAAGGAGTTGCGGGCCAGCTCCCGCAACCGCTCCGGCCCGAGCCCGAGCGCCGCGCCCACGGCGTCGAAGTTGTCCCCGGCGTAGCCGCCGAAGTACGCGGGATCGTCGGAATTGACGGTGCACAGCAGCCCGGCGTCGAGCATGGCGGGCAGCGGGTGGTCCGCGAGGACGTCCACCGCGCGCAGCCGCACGTTCGACAGCGGGCAGAGCGTCAGCGGCACCCGCTCCCGCACGAGCCGCTCGACGAGCTCGGCGTCCTCCATGCAGCGCAGCCCGTGGTCGATGCGCTCGACGCCGAGGATGTCCAGGGCCTCGGTGATGTACGCCGGCGGCCCCTCCTCGCCCGCGTGGGCGACACGGCGCAGGCCGAGCGCGGCGGCGGCCTCGTACACCTCGCGGAACTTGACCGGCGGGTGGCCGACCTCGGCGGAGTCGAGGCCGATGCCGACGATCCGGCCGAGGTGGGGCTTCGCGGCCTCCAGCGTGTCCATGGCCGACTCGGCGGACTGGTCCCGCAGGAAGCACATGATCAGCTGGGTGGACACGCCGTGCGTCTCCTCGCTGCGCCCAAGGGCCCGCCACAGCCCCTCGACGACGGTCCCCATCCCCACCCCACGGGCGATGTGGGCCTGCGGATCGAAGAAGATCTCCGCGTGCCGCACGCCCTGCGCGGCGGCGCGCGCGAGATAGGCGTCGGCGAGGTCGGCGAAGTCCTGCTCGGTGCGCAGGACGGCCATCAACTCGTAATAGAGGTTCAGGAACGACTGGAGGTCGTCGAAGAGGTACGCCTTGCGCAGCTCTTCGGTGTCCGCGTACGGCAGCTCGACGCCGTTGCGCGCGGCGAGCGCGAAGGCGAGCTCGGGTTCGAGAGTGCCTTCGATGTGCAGGTGGAGTTCAGCTTTGGGGAGGGGCATCGCAGCATAGTACGGGTGTTTTATTGCCGTTTCGGAACCGGCACCCGTTGCAGATCGCGGGCCACGGTCAGCTCTCCCTCGAACCCGGCGGCCCGCGCCTGCCGCTCGAACTCCTCCGGGTCCGAGTAGCGCTGACTGAAGTGCGTGAGCACGAGATGCCGCACACCGGCGTCCCGCGCGACCGTCCCGGCCTGACCGGCTGTCAGATGCCCGTGATCGGAGGCAAGTTGGACGTCCTCGTCGAGGAACGTCGACTCGATGACGAGCAGGTCGCATCCCTCGGCGAGCGCGTGCACCCCCTCGCACAGCCGGGTGTCCATGACGAACGCGAACCGCTGCCCGCGCCGCACCTCGCTGACGTCGTCGAGCGTGACGCCCCCGAGGGAGCCCTCCCGCTGGATCCGCCCGACGTCCGGCCCCTTGATCCCGTGCGCGGCGAGCCGCTCGGGCAGCATGCGCCGACCGTCGGGCTCGACGAGCCGGTACCCGTAGGACTCGACGGGATGGGACAGCTTCCGCGCCTCCAGGCAGTACCCGGAGGTCGTGGCGAGGACGCCGTCGGCGGCGACCGGCGCCTCGGTGAGCGCGACGGTCTCGCGGTACGCCGTCGCGTACCGCAGCCGGTCGAAGAACCGCTGCCCCGAGCGCGGATAGTGCGCGGTGATCTCGTGCGGCACCCGGTCGAGGTTGATGCGCTGGATCACCCCGGCGAGACCGAGCGAGTGGTCGCCGTGGAAGTGCGTGACGCAGATCCGGTGCAGGTCGTGCGCGGCGACCCCGGCACGCAGCATCTGCCGCTGGGTGCCCTCGCCGGGGTCGAAGAGAAGGCCCTCGCCGTCCCAGCGCAGCAGGTAACCGTTGTGGTTGCGGTGCCGGGTCGGGACCTGGCTGGCGGTGCCGAGCACCACCAATTCACGTACGGACAAGGTCACTTACCCCGGAGGCCACTGCAGGCCGCGGCCGCCCAGAACGTGCGCGTGCGCGTGCCAGACGGTCTGGCCCGCGCCGCTGCCCGTGTTGAACACGATGCGGTAGCTGTCCAGCTTCTCGTCGGCCGCGACCTCACCGGCCTCGCGGAGCACGTCGGCGGCGATGCCGGGCTCGGCGGCGGCGAGGGACGCCGCGTCCGGGTGGTGCACCTTGGGGATGACCAGGACGTGGGTGGGCGCCTGGGGGTTTATGTCACGAAACGCGACGGTCGTCTCCGTCTCCCTGACCAGGGTCGCCGGAATCTGCCCCGCGACGATCTTGCAGAACAGGCAGTCGTCCTGCGGCTCTCCCGCCATGCGTGTGCCTCCTCAACGCCCGCTGATCATTACGTCGGCATCGTATCGGCGTTTACTCCCGTCCGGTCTTTCAGCCCGTCCGGCGTTTGAGGACGAGGCCGTTCAGGCCGAAAGCGGGGGTCCGGGGGCGGCAGCCCCCAGGTACGACCACACCCACTCCGGGTGCCTTACTCCTCCGGCAAAGCGGGCGCAGCCTTCGCCGGGTGCTCCGCAAGTGCGGCAAGCGCGATCCGGATCGCCTCGTCGAGCTGGGCGTCCCGCCCGGCGGCGTAATCCTGCGGGGCGTGCACCACCTCCACGTCGGGGTCGACGCCGTGGTTCTCCACGTCCCATCCGTACCCCTCCAGCCAGAAGGCGTACTTGGGCTGGGTGACGAGCGTGCCGTCGACGAGCCGGTAGCGGCTGTCGATGCCCACCACCCCGCCCCATGTCCGCGTGCCCACCACGGGCCCGATGCCGAGCGCCTTGATCGCCGCGTTGACGATGTCGCCGTCGGAGCCGGAGAACTCGTTGGCGACGGCGACGACGGGGCCGCGGGGCGCGTCCTCCGGGTAGCTGTAGGGCCGCATGCCGCGCGGGAGGTCCCAGCCGACGATGCGCCGGGCCAGCTTCTCGACGATGAGCTGGGAGGTGTGGCCGCCGCGGTTCTCGCGGACGTCCACGACGAGCCCCTCCCGGGCCACCTCGATCCGCAGGTCGCGGTGGAGCTGGGCCCAGCCGGAGCCGACCATGTCGGGCACGTGCAGATAGCCGAGGCGGCCGCCGGACTTCTCGTGGACATAGGCGCGCCGGTCGGCGACCCACGCGTGGTACCGCAGCGGCTCCTCGTCGGCGGTCGGCACGACCACCGCGTGCCGCAGGTCGCCGCCGCCGGACGGGGAGACGGTCAGCTCGACCGGCTTTCCGGCCGTCCCGACGAGCAGCGGACCGGGCCCGGCGACGGGGTCGACGGCCTGTCCGCCGACCGCGACGATCGCGTCCCCGGCACGCACCGCGACACCCGGCGCGGCGAGCGGTGCCTGCGCGTCGGGGTCGGACGTCTCCGAGGGCAGGATGCGGTCGATGCGCCAACTGCCGTCCTCGTGACGCGAGATGTCCGCCCCGAGGAGGCCCTGCGCCCGGTCCCCGCCGCCTCCGCCGCCGCGCGGGCTGACGTAGGCGTGCGAGGTGCCGAGTTCGCCCTGCACCTCCCAGAGGAGGTCGACGAGGTCGTCGTGGGTGGCGAGCCGTTCGAGGACGGGCCGGTAGCGCTCCAGTACGGCGTCCCAGTCGGCGCCGCCGAGGTCGGGCCGCCAGAAGTTGTCGCGCATGAGGCGGCCGGCCTCGTCGTACATCTGGCGCCACTCGGCGGCCGGGTCGACGGTCTGCCGTACGCGGGAGAGGTCGACGGTGATGTTGGTGTCGCTGTCCTCGCCGTTGGAGGCGCGTCGGTCGCTCGGTACGACCTTGAGCTTGCTGTCGGTCCACAGCAGGACGCGCTTGCCGTCGCCGCTGACGGCGAAGTGGTCGGCGTCGGCGGCGAGGTGCTCGATGCGCTGCTGGGCGAGGTCGTAGCGCTCCAGCTCGGTGAGCGGGTCCGGGTCGTCGGGGGTGGCGCGGGAGGCGCCCAGCACGCCGCGCACCGGGTGGCGCAGCCACAGCACGCCGTCCTTGGCCGCCCGAAGGCCCGAGTAGCGGGCGGCCTCGACGGGGAAGGGGACGATGCGGTCGGCGAGTCCGTCTAGGTCGATCCGGGTGGTGGGAGTGCCCTCGCTGTCGGGCGTCTCGTCCTTGTCCGGGGCTTCGAAGGGCCGGCCGTGGCGCTGCGGTCCGAAGGGCGAGGGCGTCGTCGCGGCCAGGGTGATCAGATGCGGGCGTGAACCGCCCACGAACGCCAGGTCGAAGACGTGTTCGTCGTAGACGGGGTCGAAGGAGCGGGCGGAGAGGAACGCCAGGTGTTTGCCGTCGAGCGTGAAGGCGGGCGCGTAGTCGCGAAAGCGCAGCGGGGTCGCCTCGGTCACCGACAGGTCGGCGGTGTTGGCGAGCTTGAGCTGGCGCAGCGGGCGCGGTCCCGGGTGCGACCAGGCGAGCCAGGCCGAGTCCGGCGAGAAGACGAGGCCGGTGACGTCGCCGTCCTCGCTGCGGTCGACCTCGCGGACCTCTCCGGTCTCCCGCTCGACGAGCAGGACCCGTCCGTCGTGCGAGGCGACGGCGGCGCGGCTGCCGTCGGGTGCCATGGCGAGCCCGAGGACGCGCCCGAGCTGCCCGGCGGCGAGCCGTCGCGGGATGGCCCCGGGGGCGACGCCGGTCGCGGGGGCGAACTCCAGGGCGTCGTCGCCCTCGGCGTCCGTCACCCACACCACGTGCTCCTCGCCCTCGGCGCGGAAGGTGCGGGGCAGCCGGGCGCGCACGCCGTGCTCGGCGGCGAGGGCGCGGGTGGGGCCCGAGCGGTGGGTGACCCAGTGGACGGCGCCGCGTACGGCGACGGCGCTGCCGCGCGCGGTGTGGTCGGGGGCGGCGGCGCCGAACCAGCGGGCCGCGTTCACCGGGTGCGGCTGGAGGTCGACGCGCTGCCCGCCGAGGCGGAGGTCGAGGCGGCGCGGTTCGGCGCCGTCCAGGTCGTCGAGCAGCCACAGTTCACCGGCGGACGCGTACACCACCCGGTTGCCGTCGGTGGCCGCCTGCCGGGCGTAGAAGCCGTCGACTCCCGTGTGCCGCCGCAGATCCGAGCCATCGGCGAGGGAGGAGTACAGCGCCCCGACGCCTTCGTGGTCGGAGAGGAACGCGACGCGCGCGCCGACCCACAAGGGGTACTCGATGTTCCCGTCGAGGTCCTCGTGGAGCCGTACGAACTCGCCGTCCCCCTCCCGGTCGATCCACAACTTGCCCGCCGTGCCGCCCCGGTACCGCTTCCACCAGGCGGCCTCGCGGCCCATGGGGGCGGACAGCAGCAGAACACCCGGTCCGTCCGGCCGGTGCGCGACGTCGCCGACGGGCCCGTACGGAAGGGTGGTCGCGGGTCCGCCGTCGAGCGGGACGGCGTGCGCCCAGGTGCGCCGCAGGCTCGCCTGCCCGACCGCGCTGAGGGCGAGGACCTTCCCGTCGGGGGTCCAGCCGCGCACCTGCGTCCGTGAACCGCCCCAGTACGTCAGCCGCTTGGCCGGGCCGCCGTCGAGAGAGGCGGCGTGCACCTCGGCCGCCCCGTCGCGGGTGGAGGTCCAGGCGACGGTCGTGCCGTCCGGGGAGATGCGGGGGTGGGTCGCCGGGGTGTTGTCGGCGCTGACCCGCCAGGCCCGGCCCGGACCGTCGAGGACGGCCGCCCAGACGTCGTCCTCGGCGGTGAAGACCACCAACTCGCCGTGCAGATGCGGAAACCGGAGATACCCGGACGGGGTGGCCGGCGCGGCCTGCGCGGACGACGTGGACGGCGTGGACTGGGCGGCCGGTGATGACGCTGCAGACGGTGTCACCCGATCACCCTATGCAGCGGCAGCGCCCCTGGACAGGGGTTTCTGTCACTTGATCCGGTTGTGTCACTTGCCCTGGGCCGGCCAGCAGGTCGGGTCGCCCTTGCACCACACGGTCTCCGTGACGGTCACCGTGGGGCCCGGCTGTCCGTTCGACGGCCGGTAGGTCACCGGCGGGGTGTACCTCGGAGTGGCGGCGGCGTCGCAGTTGCCGAGGCCACTGACATGGAACCACTCCTTGCCCCCCACCGTGGCCCGCAGGTCCCCGCGCACGCACGCACCGTCGACCGCCCGGGTGACCCTGCCCTTGACGGTGATGTCACGCCCGTCGGACGTCTCCCCCCGGCAGTCGACATGGGCAACGGTGTCCGCACTCCTGGAGGGCGTCCTACCCGGCGTGTACGCCTTGTTGGCGCCGCCGTAACTGGCCGTGCAGGTGAGCCAGTTGACGTCCACGTGCTGCCGCTCGAGTTCCTTCGTCGCGGTCTGGTCGGTGGTGTACGACACCGCCGCGGAACTCAGCCCGTCCGTGGGCTCGCACGCCGTCACACCGAACACCCCGGCCACTCCGAGCCCCAGCGCGGCCAGCGCCTGCCTGCGTCCCGTCCGGTGCCGTATACGCCTCAATGCCCCCATAGACGGCAGGGTGCCACTGCCGCGGCCGCCGCGGTAGACCGCATGCGGCCACTCCGTCCCCGCTCAAGTCACAATCCGGCGTACGCGTACGCCGGTGAGCCCGGCGGCCGGCCGTCGTTGGACGCGCTGGTCAGCCGCTGCGCAGCAGCAGCCACTCCTGAAGCTCCACGAGGTTGCCCTCCGGGTCCTTGAGGTGGGCCACGCGCATACGGTCGGTCATGGGGGCCGGGCCGTGCACGATCTCCCCGCCGCGGGAGGCGACGGCCTCGCAGTGGGCGTCCAGGTCGTCGACGCGCAGCACCACCAGCGAGCGGTGGCCGGTCGCCGAGTCGCCCAGTTCCCCGAGGACCTCGGCCATCATCGAGCGGTCCTGGAGGGCGATGCCCGCCGAGCCTATGGCGGGGCTGAACTTCTCGTAGGGCCCCTCCGTCGCCCCGGACTGGGGCTTGAGGCCGAGGACTTCGGCGTAGAAGTGGTAGCAGGCGGGAAAGTCCGAGACGAGCAGCCTTACCTGTGCGAGTTCCACGCGTCCTCCTACGGGTGTCGGTCAGGCCCAGCGGCCCGTGCGGCCCAGCAGCAGCGCCGTCGCCGCCGTCCCGGCGGTCGATGTGCGCAGCACGCTACGCCCGAGACGGTACGCCTTCGCACCTGAGTCCCCGAAGAGCGCCAACTCCTCGGGGGACACGCCTCCTTCGGGCCCCACGACCAGCACGATCTCGCCCGTGGCGGGGAGTTCGGCGGTCGCGAGCGCCTCGCTGCCGTAGTCACGGTCCTCGTGCAGTACGGCGGCGAAGTCGGCTTTGGCGAGAAGTGCGGCAACCTGCTTGGTCGTTGCCGCGTCCGCGATCTCCGGGAAGCGGACCCGGCGGGACTGCTTGCCGGCCTCGCGGGCGGTGGCACGCCACTTGGCGAGCGCCTTCAGGCCCCTCTCGCCCTTCCACTGGGTGATGCAGCGGGCGGCGGCCCAGGGGACGATCGCGTCGACGCCGGTCTCCGTCATCGTCTCCACGGCGAGCTCACCGCGGTCACCCTTGGGGAGGGCCTGTACGACGGTGATGCGCGGGGACTCCGGGGGCTCCTCGGACACCTCGCCCAGCCTGACGATCAGCCGGTCCTTGCCCTCGGTGTCGATCACCTCGGCCTCGGCCCACCGCCCGGCGCCGTCCGTGAGGACGATCTCCTCGCCCGACCGCAGCCGCTTCACGGAGACGGCGTGCCGTCCCTCGGGGCCCTCCAGCACGAACCGTCCGGCGTCGCCGGCGCGGAAGTCCTCGACCACGAACACCGGTGCGGTCATCAGGCGTTACCCCCGGTCCGGGGCTCCGGGCAGGCCGACAACGCTGTCTTCGCGGCCGCGAGTTCGGCGGTGAGGACCTCCACCAGCTGCCCGGCGGGCAGTGCGCGGGCCATCCGGTGCCCCTGTCCCGCCCACAGCGCCATGCCCTGCGCGTCGCCCGCCTTCGCGGCCGCCTTGCGCAGCGCGGAGGTGAGGTGGTGGACCTGGGGGTAGGCGGCGGGCGCGTACGGGCCGTGCTCGCGCATGAAGCGGTTGACCAGGCCGCGCGCCGGGCGCCCGGAGAACGCGCGCGTCAGCTCCGTACGGACGAAGAGCGGATTGGTGAGTGCCTGCTTGTGCAGGGTGTTGGCGCCGGACTCGGGGGTGGCGAGGAACGCGGTGCCGAGCTGCGCCGCGCTCGCGCCCGCGGCGAGGACGGCGGCGATCTGGCTGCCGCGCATCAAACCGCCGGCCGCGACGATCGGGATCCCCACGCTCTCGCGGACCTGCGCGATCAGTGAGAGCAGTCCGATGCCGGTGCCGTCGGTCTCCGGGTTGTCACGGTGGGTGCCCTGGTGGCCACCCGCCTCGACGCCCTGCACGATCACGGCGGCGGCGCCCGCCCGCTCCACCGCGAGGGCCTCCTCGACCGTCGTCGCGGTCACCAGCGTCAGCGTGCCGGCGCGCGCGAGGGAGTCCAGGACCTCGCGGCTCGGGCAGCCGAAGTGGAAGGAGGCCACCGGCACCGGGTTGTCGAGGAGGACGGCGAGCTTGGCGTCGTAGCCGTCGTCTCGGCCGCTGTCCGGGTCGCCGAGCTCCGTCGAGTACCAGGAGGCCTCACCGGCCAGCTGGTGGGCGTAGACCTCGATCGCGCCCTTGTCCGCGTACTCGGGCTGCGGCATGAACAGATTGACCCCGAAAGGCCGTCCCGTGAGCCCGCGCAGCTGCTTGATCTCCTGGTACATACCGTCGGCGGTCTTGTACCCGGCAGCCAGGAACCCGAGCCCCCCGGCCTCGCACACAGCGGCGGCGAGCTGCGGGACGGAGACTCCGCCCGCCATGGGGGCCTGCACGATCGGATGCGGGAAAAGATCGGTCAGTGCGGAGGACATGAGCGCATGTTGTCACGTCCCCCGAACAAGTCCGAATCCACCCTTCCGCGGGGAGCATCCAGCCCGTCCGGCGTTTGAGGACGAGCCCGTTCAGGGCGAAAGGGGGGTCTGGGGCGCAGCCCCCAGGTTCGGGAAGGGCAGGGGCGGAGGGGGCGAAAAACTCCCGCCCTGGCCTCCGCCCACTCGCCTCAGCGCCCGTTGAAGGCGTCCTTCAACCGCGAGAACAACCCCTGCTGCCCCGGCTGACCGTGCTCACCCGGGGGTCGACCCCCGGACCCCCAGCCAGACCCTCGGCAACTCGCCTCAGCGCCCGTTGAACGCATCCTTCAACCGCGAGAACAACCCCTGCTGCCCCGGCTGGAACTGCCCCGTGGGCCGTTCCTCGCCACGCAGCACCGCAAGCTCCCGCAGCACCCGCTCCTGCTCGGCGTCGAGCTTCGTCGGCGTGGTGACCTCGACGTGCACGATGAGGTCGCCGCGGCCGCCGCCCCGCAGGTGCGTGACACCGCGTCCGTGCAGCGGGATCGACTGCCCGGACTGCGTACCGGGACGGATGTCGACCTCCTCCATCCCGTCGAGCGTCTCCAGCGGCACCTTCGTGCCGAGCGACGCCGCGGTCATCGGGATGGTGACCGTGCAGTGCAGGTCGTCGCCGCGCCGCTGGAACGTGGAGTGCGGCAGCTCGTGGATCTCGACGTACAGGTCGCCGGCGGGACCGCCGCCGGGGCCGACCTCGCCCTCGCCCGCGAGCTGGATCCGCGTGCCGTTGTCCACACCGGCCGGGATCTTCACGGTCAGGGTCCGGCGCGAGCGCACCCGCCCGTCGCCCGCGCACTCCGGGCACGGGGTCGGGACGACGGTCCCGAAGCCCTGGCACTGGGGGCAGGGGCGCGAGGTCATGACCTGGCCGAGGAAGGACCGGGTGACCTGCGACACCTCACCGCGGCCGCGGCACATGTCACACGTCTGGGCCGTGGTCCCCGGCGCCGCGCCCTCACCACTGCAGGTGGTGCAGACGACGGCCGTGTCGACCTGGATGTCCTTCGTGGTGCCGAAGGCCGCCTCGTCGAGCTCGATCTCCAGCCGGATCATGGCGTCCTGGCCGCGGCGCGTGCGCGAGCGTGGCCCGCGCTGCGACGCCGTGCCGAAGAACGCGTCCATGATGTCCGAGAAGTTCCCGAAGCCGCCGGCTCCGAAGCCTCCCGCGCCGCCGCCCGACTGGGACAGCGGGTCGCCGCCGAGGTCGTAGACCTGCTTCTTCTGCGGGTCCGACAACACCTCGTAGGCGGCGTTGATCTCCTTGAAGCGCTCCTGCGTCTTCGGATCGGGATTGACGTCCGGGTGCAGCTCGCGGGCGAGCCTCCGGAACGCCTTCTTGATCTCGTCCTGGGAAGCGTCGCGGCGTACGCCGAGTACGGCGTAGTAGTCCGTGGCCACTTACGACTCCGCCAGGATCTGTCCGACGTACCGTGCCACCGCTCGTACCGCTCCCATCGTTCCCGGGTAATCCATGCGGGTCGGTCCGACCACGCCAAGTTTCGCTACTGCTTCGACGCCCGAACCGTAGCCGACCGAGACCACGGACGTGGAGTTGAGTCCCTCATACGCGTTCTCGTGACCGATCCGTACGGTCATGCCCGAATCCCCCGCCTCACCAAGCAACTTGAGGAGCACGACCTGCTCCTCCAGTGCTTCGAGGACCGGACGGATAGTGAGGGGAAAGTCATGTCCGAAGCGGGTGAGATTGGCGGTGCCGCCGATCATCAGCCGCTCCTCGGTCTCCTCGACGAGCGTCTCCAGGAGAGTGGAGAGCACCGTGGCGACCGTACCCCGGTCCTCCGCCTCGAAGCTGTCGGGGAGGTCCTGCACGAGCTGCGGGACGTCCGCGAAGCGGCGGCCCGCGACCCTGGCGTTGAGCCGCGCCCGCAGATCCGCGAGCGACGTCTCCCCGAACGGCGCCGGACAGTCGATCATGCGCTGCTCGACCCGGCCGGTGTCCGTGATCAGCACCAGCATCACACGGGCGGGGGCCAGCGAGAGCAGCTCCACGTGCCGCACCGTCGAGCGGGTCAGCGAGGGGTACTGCACGACGGCGACCTGCCGGGTGAGCTGCGCGAGCAGCCGCACCGTACGGCCCACGACGTCGTCGAGGTCGACGGCGCCGTCCAGGAAGTTCTGGATCGCGCGACGCTCGGGTGCGGTCATCGGCTTGACGCCCGCGAGCTTGTCGACGAAGAGCCGATAGCCCTTGTCCGTGGGGATGCGCCCGGCGCTGGTGTGCGGCTGGGCGATGTACCCCTCGTCCTCCAGGGCCGCCATGTCGTTGCGGACGGTCGCGGGCGAGACCCCGAGGCTGTGCCGCTCGGTGAGCGCCTTGGAGCCGACCGGCTCCTCGGTCCCGACATAGTCCTGGACGATGGCGCGCAGCACCTCAAGCCTTCGTTCACTGAGCATCGCGCACACCTCCAGCGGTCTTCCAGCGGTCTTCCAGCTGCTCCTGGCCTGGCACTCAGCGCATGCGAGTGCCAGCGTTCCCCGGCCCAGTGTACGGCCGTGGGGTACGACCCCGGCAAGGGCGGCCCTGCCATGTCATGCCGACGTGTACCGACCTGTCCTGCGATGTCGTGCCTGTACCCGCCTCGCCGCTAGCGTCGGCGTATGAAGGTGACTTGGGAAGAGGCGGGGTGGGAGGAACTGTCGCCGCGGGTCGGGCGGCGGCGGCTTCCCGTGTGGGACTGCACCGCCGGACTGGTGGTCGGCGAGGGCGCGGCGCTGCTGATCGACGCGGGGTCGAGCCTGGGCGAGGGCGCGCGGCTGCGCGCCGAGGCGCAGCGGCTCCTGGGTCCGCCGGGCGGCGGCCGCCGTGTGACGCACCTCGCGCTCACCCACCCGCACTTCGACCATGTCTTCGGCGCGGCGGCGTTCGCGGGGGTGGAGGTGTTCGGCGCGGTGGGCGTGGACGCGGTCCTCACCCACGACCGGGAGGAACTGCGCGCGGACGCCGTACGCAACGGGCTGGACGCGCGGGCGGCCGCCGAGGCGGCCGATCTCCTCGCCCGTCCCCGCCATGTCGTGTCCGGTGAGTGGACCCTCGACCTGGGCGGCGGTCTGCAGGTGCTGCTGGCGAACGTCGGCCCGGGCCACACCTGCCACGACCTGGCGGTCCTCGTGCCCGCCACGGCCTCCGCCCCGGAGGTCGTCTTCTGCGGCGACCTCGTGGAGGAGTCCGGCGAGCCGCAGGCCGGTCCGGACGCCGTCCCCTCCCACTGGCCCGCGGCCCTGGACCGGCTGCTCGACCTGGGCGGCGAGGACGCGGTGTACGTGCCCGGCCACGGAGCCGCGGTGAATGCGGCGTTCGTCCGGGCGCAGCGGGACGCGCTGGCGGCCCGTTTCGGCGTGTCGTAGGAGGGTGTACGGCGTCGGCGCGGCGCTTCTCCTATCGTCATCCGAATGCGCCAGTACTCTCCGGACCTGACCCCGCCCTGGAAGAAGCCCAAGCCCGTGCCCGAGGTCCCGGCGGACCCGGGGCTGGTGGTCGAGGAGCCCGGTACCGGTTTCTGCGGTGCGGTGATCCGCTGCGAGGCTGGCACGGTGACGCTGGAGGACCGCTTCGGCAAGCACCGGGTCTTCCCGATGGAGCCGCGCGGCTTCCTCCTGGAGGGCCGGGTGGTCACGCTCGTCCGCCCCGCCGCCGGTCCCCTGCGGCCCACCCGTACGGCGTCCGGTTCGGTCGCCGTGCCGGGTGCGCGGGCCCGGGTGGCGCGGGCCGGGCGGATCTACGTCGAGGGCCGTCACGACGCCGAGCTGGTCGAGCGGGTCTGGGGCGACGACCTGCGCATCGAGGGCGTGGTCGTGGAGTACCTGGAGGGTGTCGACGACCTGCCGTCGATCGTCGAGGAGTTCGCTCCGGGGCCGGACGCGCGGCTGGGGGTCCTGGTGGACCACCTGGTGCCCGGCTCCAAGGAGTCCCGCATCGCGGAAGCGGTGACGAGCGAGTACGCCCTGGTGGTGGGTCACCCGTACATCGACATCTGGGAGGCGGTGAAGCCGTCGTCCGTCGGCATCCCCGGCTGGCCCCGCGTCCCGCGCGGCCAGGACTGGAAGACGGGCGTGTGCCGCGCCCTGGCCTGGCCCGAGAACACCGGCGCGGCCTGGCAGCACATTCTGTCCCGGGTGCACTCCTACAAGGACCTTGAGCCGGAACTCCTGGGCAGGGTGGAGGAACTGATCGACTTCGTCACGGCGTGATCTGGCGGGGGCGCCCGTCGAAGGAGGGTTCGTTGTGGGTCGGGTCCGTGCCGGTACGTCTTGCCCGTCGCCGCGTGGGCGTACTGCCCGGCACCCGAGCACGGCGGAACTCGGCCGGCGGCCGGCTACGCGACGGGCAGAGA
>NZ_JBEXDZ010000124.1:0-28740 GCF_040606085.1 Streptomyces sp. NPDC005485
CCGCGACCAATGGTCGCGGCCCTCACTCGTTGTGCGCAGATGGTGCGCAAAGTGTGGCGCACCTCTCCTCAGACCGGTAAAGCCTCAGCTCAGGGCATACGACCACGCATCCCCAAGTCGCCCCGCGGTTGCTCGGACTTGGCCTTCACGACAGGCCGTAGTCACTCCGGTACTAAAGTATTGGGTTTGTTCGGAGTCGTCGCGGAACATCCCCAGGCAGACCTGTGGGCCCGCCCGGCGCCCCGGGTGCTCCGGGTCGAGACACGAGGATCCGATGGCCGCCCTGCACGAGAGCCCCGATCTCAGCCTGCTCGATGGTGAACTGACCGACCCGTTCGGCGATGTCGCGCGCTTCCGCGCCGGGTCGACGGCCTCTCCGCGCACGCTTGTCGACGTCTTCGAGGCGTCCGTGCGGTCCTACCCCGGCGAGCTCGCCCTGGACGACGGAACCACTCCGCTCACCTACCGTGCGCTGGCCGTCGAGGTCGAGGCGCTGCGGCGGCGGCTGGCGTCGGCGGGGGTCGGGCTCGGCGACCGGGTCGGCGTGCGCGTCCCGTCGGGCACCAACGAGCTGTACGTCGCCATCCTCGCCGTACTGGCGGCCGGCGCCGCCTATGTGCCGGTGGACGCCGAGGACCCGGACGAGCGGGCCGAGCTGGTGTTCGGCGAGGCGGAGGTCCGCGCGGTCGTCGGGGCCGGCCACGAGCTGACCGTCCTCGGCCGCAGTGAGACACCGGCCGCCCGCCCGGGCACCGAGCACGACGCGTGGATCATCTTCACCTCCGGTTCCACCGGGAAGCCCAAGGGTGTCGCGGTGAGTCACCGCAGCGCCGCCGCGTTCGTGGACGCCGAGGCCGGGCTGTTCCTGACCGAGGACCCCATCGGTCCGGGTGACAGGGTCATGGCGGGCCTCTCGGTGGCCTTCGACGCGTCCTGCGAGGAGATGTGGCTGGCCTGGCGCTACGGCGCCTGTCTGGTCCCCGTGCCGCGCTCCCAGGTGCGCAGCGGCGCCGATCTGGGCCCCTGGCTGGTGGAGCAGGAGATCAGCGTCGTGTCCACGGTGCCGACGCTCGCCGCGCTGTGGGAGCCCGAGACGCTCAACGACGTCCGGCTGCTGATCTTCGGCGGCGAGGCCTGTCCGCCCGAGCTGGTGCAGCGCCTGGTGACCGAGGGGCGCGAGGTGTGGAACACCTACGGGCCGACCGAGGCCACCGTGGTCGCCTGCGCCTCGCTGATGACCGGTGAGGAGCCCATCCGGATCGGGCTGCCGCTCAACGGCTGGGAGCTGGCCGTCGTCGACGAGTCCGGGGAACCGGTGCCGATGGGCGGCAGCGGCCAGCTGGTGATCGGCGGGGTGGGCCTGGCCCGCTACCTCGATCCGGAGAAGGACGCCGAGAAGTACGCGCCGCTGGAGTCCCTCGGCTGGGAGCGCGCCTACCGCAGCGGCGACCTCGTCAAGGCCGAGCCGGAGGGGCTGATCTTCCTGGGCCGGGCCGACGAGCAGATCAAGCTCGGCGGCCGCCGGATCGAGCTGGGCGAGGTGGACGCCGCCCTCCAGGCGCTGCCCGGGGTCGCGGGGGCGGCCGCCGCCGTGCGCACCGCCCGCGGCGGCAACCAGCTGCTCGTCGGCTATGTCGTCACCCAGGACGGCTGGGACCACGCCACCGCCGTCGAGAAGCTGCGTGCCGAGCTGCCCGCCGCCCTCGTCCCGCTGCTCGCCCCGGTGGACGACCTGCCGACGCGGACCTCCGGCAAGGTCGACCGCGCCGCCCTGCCGTGGCCGCTGCCCGACCTGGAGACGAGCGGTCCCGCCGAGCAGCTGTACGGGACGGAGGCGTGGCTCGCCGAGCAGTGGAGCGAGGTGCTCGGCATCCCGGTGTCCGGGGCGCGCGACGACTTCTTCGCGATCGGCGGCAGCAGCCTGGCCGCCGCCCAGCTCACCACCCGGCTGCGCACCCGCTACCCGAGCGCGGCCGTCCTCGACATCTACCAGCAGCCGGTGCTGCGCAAGCTGGCCCGGCACCTGGAGAAGTCCGCGCAGGACGACGGCGCCGAGCGGATCGTCGCGCCGGTCCCGCTGCGTGCCAAGGCCGTCCAGCTGCTCCTGCTCGTCCCGCTGTTCACCCTGATGGGGCTGCGCTGGACGGTGGCGCTGGCCGCGCTCGGCAACGTACTGCACTGGTTCGGCCCGTATCCGTGGGCGCCGACCGCGTCGTGGTGGCTCGTGGGCGCCGGGGCGCTGCTGCTGTTCAGCCCGCCCGGGCGGCTGGCGATCGCGGCCGGCGGTGCGCGGCTGCTCCTCAGGAACGTGCGGCCGGGCCGCTATCCGCGTGGCGGAAGCGTGCACCTGCGGCTGTGGACGGCCGAGCGGCTGGCCGAGTTCAGCGGCGCGACCTCACTGACCGGGTCCTGGCTGGAGCGGTACGCGCGGGCCCTGGGTGCCAGGATCGGCCCCGATGTGGATCTGCACTCGCTGCCGCCGGTCACGGGGCTGCTGAAGCTGGGCCGGGGCGCGGCCGTCGAGTCCGAGGTGGACCTGTCCGGCCACTGGCTGGACGGCGACCGGCTGGAGATCGGTGCGGTGAAGGTGGGGGCCGGCGCGGTGGTCGGTACCCGCAGCATCCTGTTCCCGGGTGGGCGGGTGGGCAAGCGGGCCGAGGTGGCACCGGGCTCCGCCGTCGTCGGGCAGGTGCCCACCGGTCAGCGCTGGGCCGGGGCGCCCGCCGTCAAGCTGGGCAAGGCCAAGCGCGCGTGGCCCAAGGACCGGCCGCGGCGCGGCACGTACTGGCGGGCGATGTACGGCGCGACCGGCTTCGCGCTGAGCGCGCTGCCCGTGGTCGCCGCGCTGGCCGCGCTGCTGGTGGTGAGCCTGTTCGTGGGTCCGGACGCCGGTATGGGAGAGGCGCTGCGGGGTGCCGCGCTCGCGCTGGTTCCTGCGACGCTCGCCTTCGGGCTGGCGTACGCAATGCTGCTCCTGATCGCCGTACGGCTGCTCAGTCTGGGTCTGCGGACCGGCACCCATGCGACGCACAGCCGGATCGGCTGGCAGGCCTGGACGGTCACGCAGTTGATGGACCGCTCCCGCGAGACGCTGTTCCCGCTGTACGCCGGGCTGATCACACCCGTGTGGCTGCGGCTGCTCGGGATGAGGATCGGGCGGGGCGCCGAGGTGTCCACCGTGCTCGCCCTGCCCAGCCTGACCACGGTCGGCGAGGGCGCGTTCCTCGCGGACGACACGCTGACCGCGCCGTACGAGCTCGGCGGGGGCTGGCTGCGGATCGGGCGGGCCGAGATCGGGCGGCGGGCCTTCCTCGGCAACTCGGGGATGACCGCGCCCGGGCGGAGCGTCCCGGACGGCGGTCTGGTGGGGGTGCTGTCCGCGACGCCGAAGAAGGCGAAGAAGGGCAGCTCGTATCTGGGGCTGCCGCCGGTGAAGCTGCCGCGTGCGGCGTCGGACGGCGACCAGAGCCGTACGTACGACCCGCCGGCGCGGCTGCTGTGGGCGCGTGGCCTGGTCGAGCTGTGCCGGATCGTGCCGGTGTTCTGCTCGGCGGCCCTGGCGGTGCTGACGGTGGCCGCGCTCAGCGTGCTCGGCGGGTGGGCGCCGCTGCTGGCCGGGTTCGTCCTGCTGGCCGTGGGTGTCCTCGCGTGCGGGCTGTCGATCGTGGCGAAGTGGCTGCTGGTGGGGCGGCACCGGGCGGGCGAGCACCCGCTGTGGAGCGGTTTCGTGTGGCGCAACGAGCTGGCCGACACCTTCGTGGAGGTCGTCGCGGTGCCGTGGCTGGCCGGCGCGGTGCCGGGAACGCCGCTGATGACGGCGTGGCTGCGCGGGCTCGGCGCCCGGATCGGCAGGGGCACCTGGGTGGAGAGCTACTGGCTGCCGGAGAGCGACCTGGTGACCCTGGAGGACGCGGCGACCGTGAACCGCGGCTGCGTGCTGCAGACCCACCTCTTCCACGACCGGATCTTGCGGACGGATACTGTGGTCCTCCGTGAGGGCGCGACGCTGGGTCCTGGCGGAATCGTCCTGCCCGGCAGCACGGTCGGCGCCCGCTCCACCCTGGGTCCCGCATCGCTCGTCATGGCGGCGGAGTCGGTTCCCGACGACACCCGCTGGCTGGGCAACCCGATCGAAGCGTGGCGTTCCTAGGGTCCGTCCGCGGGATCAGGTCGCAGCGGCCTGATCCGCCGGACAGGCCCGAGCGGCCCGTACGGTGTTCGGGGGACGGCGCATCGGCACGTCGTACGAGCACAGTGCAGGGAGCAGACGCAGCAGTGACCGTTCAGCAGACAGCGGGATCGGACCCGTACTTCCCGGCCAACGGTGATCACCGCTACCGGGTGCACCGGTACGAGCTGGCGCTGGACTACCGCCCGGGACCGAACCGGCTGTCCGGCACGGCGCGGCTCGGCGCCATAGCGGGCCGTGGCGCGCTCGCCGAATTCCAGCTGAACCTGGCCGACTTCAGGATCGGCCGGGTCCGTGTCGACGGCAAGGCACCGCACTACACGCACCGGGGCGGCAAGCTGCGCATCCGCCCCCCGAAGCCGATCCGGGCCGGGGCCGCGTTCACCGTCGAGGTCCACTGGTCGGGCAACCCGAAGCCGGTGAACAGCCCCTGGGGCGGGATCGGCTGGGAGGAGCTGGAGGACGGCGCGCTGGTGGCCAGCCAGCCGGTCGGGGCGCCGTCCTGGTACCCGTGCAACGACCGCCCGGCGGACAAGGCCGCCTACCAGATCTCCGTCACCACGCCGTCGGCGTACTCGGTGGTCGCGGGCGGCCATCTGCTGACCCGTACGACGAAGGCGTCGACGACGACCTGGGTGTACGAGCAGTCGGCGCCGACCTCCAGCTATCTGGTGGGGCTGTCGATCGGGAAGTACCAGACGGTGCTGCTGGGCGACCCGGGTCTGGGCGGTGTGCCGCAGCACGGGCACATCCCGGCGCATCTACTGCCCCAGTTCTCCCGGGACTTCGCGCGACAGCCCGCGATGATGGAGCTGTTCCAGGAGCTGTTCGGGCCCTATCCGTTCGGCGAGTACGCGGTGGTGGTGACCGAGGAGGAGCTCGATGTCCCCGTCGAGGCACAGGGGTTGTCGCTGTTCGGCGCCAACCACGTGGACGGGGCGCGGGGTTCGGAGCGGCTGGTCGCGCACGAGCTGGCGCACCAGTGGTTCGGCAACAGCGTGTCGATCGCGGACTGGCGGCACATCTGGCTGAACGAGGGCTTCGCGAAGTACGCGGAGTGGCTGTGGTCGGAGCGGTCGGGTGGGCGCCCGGCGCAGCAACTCGCGGCCACCGCACACCGGTTGCTGTCGGGGCTGCCGCAGGATCTGCGGCTGGCCGACCCGGGCCGCAAGTCGATGTTCGACGACCGGCTCTACGAACGCGGCGGGCTCGTCGTGCACGCGGTGCGCTGCGCCCTGGGCGACGAGGCGTTCTTCCGGATGCTGCGCGGCTGGGCCGCCCTGCACCGGGGCGGCGCGGTCACCACGACGACGTTCACCGCGCACGTCGCCCGGTTCGCGACGGAGCCGGTGGACGACCTGCTCTCGGCCTGGCTGTACGAGACGCGGCTGCCGCCGCTGCCCTCCCCCGCCTCACCGGTGCCGGCCCGGCCGCTGTTTCCGCCCTCGAACGCCGACTCCGCGTAAGGGACGGCAGAATGGCAGCCGTGACCAGTCGTTCCTGCCCCTGCGGGCTTCCTGCCGCGTTCGACGCCTGCTGCGGGCGCTACCTCTCCGGCGCCGCGGCGGCGCCGACCGCCGAGTCGCTGATGCGCTCGCGCTACAGCGCCTTCGTGAAGCGGGACGAGGGGTATCTGCTGCGCACCTGGCATCCGAAGACGCGGCCGCCGCGGGTCGAGTTCGATCCCGGGATGCGGTGGGCCGGCCTGGAGATCCTCGACACGGGACAGGGATCGGCGTTCCACTCCGCGGGGACCGTGACTTTCCGGGCCTCCTACCGGGGCGGTTCCCTGCACGAGCGCAGCCGGTTCGAGCGGGTCGACGGGGCGTGGGTGTACGTCGACGGGGAGTTCCTCGACTAGGGCCTGTCCGGCCGATCAAATCGCAGGACAGCAACAGCGCCTGGCCGCCGGTGAGCGGGGTGATGGGGGTCCCCCGCTCGATCGAAGCCGAGAGTGGGGGAGCGTGCAGCTGCAAGGCGGAGGAAGGCGACAACGCGGAGCGTTGGCAACCGACGACAACGCGGCAGGTGGGCGTGCCACACCCCGCGTCTGCGGCCTGATCGGCCGATCAGGCCCTGGCCGCTGTCGACGGCCTACGGCGCCAGGATGTCGAGCTCCTGAAGGGCGCCGACCGTGATCTCGCGGGTGAGTTCCTCGGCGCGGACCGCGTCGCCCGCGCGGACCGCCTCCGCGACCTGGACGTGCAGGGTGACGGCGGCCGGGTCGGGGTCCTCGAACATGACCTCGTGGTGGGTACGGCCCGCGAGGACCTCGGTGACGACGTCGCCGAGGCGGGCGAACATCTCGTTGCCCGACGCGCTGAGGATCACCCGGTGGAAGGCGACGTCGTGGATGAGATACCCCTCCAGCTGGTGGCCGCGTGAGGTGGCGACCATGCCGAGCGCGCACTCGGTGAGTTCGGCACACTGCGCCGCCGTGGCGTGCCGCGCGGCGAGGCCGGCGGCGACCGGCTCGACGGCGGAGCGCAGCACGGTGAGGGAGCGCAGCTGGTGGGGGCGGTCGGCGCCGGCCAGCCGCCACCGGATGACCTGCGGGTCGTAGACGTTCCACTCGGCCTTGGGGCGGACGGTCACGCCCACCCGGCGGCGGGACTCCACGAGGTGCATCGACTCCAGCACCCTGACCGCCTCTCGCATCACCGAGCGTGACACCTCGAAGCGCTGGGCGAGCTCGTCCGTGCGCAGCACGCTCCCCGGCGGGTACTCGCCCGCGGTGATGGCCGGCCCGAGGCTGTCCAGTACATGTCCGTGCAGCCCCCGGCCCCGTGTGGTCATGAGGTCAGGGTACGAGGCCGCTGTCCGAAATAAAAAGTCAGACTTATACATCACAGACTCTTGAATTTGTCGTACCTAATGGGTTTCAGTGGCGTCGACATCAGATGTCGACGGAGACAGTGAGGCAGCGATGATCACCCCCCATGTCGTCGTGGTCATGGGTGTCGCAGGCACCGGCAAGACCACCATCGGTCCCCTGCTTGCGGCCCGGCTCGGCGTTCCCTACGCCGAGGGCGACGACTTCCACCCGCAGGCCAACATCGCCAAGATGACGGCCGGCACCCCGCTCACCGACGACGACCGGTGGCCGTGGCTGGACGCCATCGGCGCCTGGGCGCACGACAGGGACGGGCTCGGCGGCGTGGTCAGCAGCTCCGCGCTCAAGCGGAGCTACCGCGACCGGCTGCGGGCGGCGGCACCCGGGATCGTCTTCGTACACCTCACCGGCGACCGGGCGCTCATCGAGGACCGGATGTCGCACCGGCACGGCCACTTCATGCCGACCGCGCTCCTGGACTCGCAGTTCGCCACGCTTCAACCGCTCGACGCGGACGAGGCGGGTGTCGCCGTGGACGTCTCCGGGAGCCCGGGCGAGATCACCGAGCGGGCCGCGGCCGCGCTGCAGGAGCTCGTCCAGCCCCAGCGGTAGGCCCCCGCCTGCCGCGAGTCCGCACCCCGACGGCAGGCCCCGCGCCTGCCGGTAAGTCCCCCGCACTTCCCCAGGGCCTCGCTGTACCCCCTGGGTCCCCCTTCCTCCCCGTACACGCAAGGGAACCACCGTGACCAGACTCAGCGTCGAGATGCTGGCAGCGGACACCGTCGAGCCGATCACCTCGGCGGGTCATGCGCAGCTGGGCATCGCCGTTCTGGCGGGCATCGCCGTCATCGTCCTGCTCATCACCAAGTTCAGGCTGCACGCCTTTCTGGCCCTGACCATCGGCTCGCTCGCGCTGGGCGCGTTCGCCGGGGCTCCGCTGGACAAGGCCATCGTCAGCTTCACCACCGGACTCGGCTCGACCGTCGCCGGTGTGGGCGTCCTGATCGCGCTGGGCGCGATCCTCGGCAAGCTGCTCGCCGACTCCGGGGGCGCCGACCAGATCGTCGACACGATCCTCGCCAGGGCCGGTGGCCGTGCCATGCCGTGGGCGATGGTGCTGATCGCCTCGGTGATCGGCCTCCCGCTGTTCTTCGAGGTCGGCATCGTGCTGCTGATCCCGGTGGTGCTGATGGTCGCCAAGCGCGGCAACTACTCGCTGATGCGCATCGGCATCCCGGCGCTCGCCGGTCTGTCCGTGATGCACGGCCTGATCCCGCCGCACCCCGGCCCGCTGGTCGCGATCGACGCGGTCAAGGCGAACCTCGGCCTCACGCTCGCACTCGGTGTCCTCGTCGCCATCCCGACGGTGATCATCGCGGGTCCGGTGTTCTCGAAGTACGCGGCTCGCTGGGTGGACGTCCCGGCTCCGGACAGGATGATCCCCGCCCGCGCCTCGGAGGAGCTGGAGAAGCGCCCGAGCTTCGGCGCGACACTCGCCACGATGCTGCTGCCGGTCGTGCTGATGCTGTCCAAGGCGCTGGTCGACATCATCGTCGACGACCCCACGCACAAGGTGCAGCGCGTCTTCGACGTCATCGGCGCACCCCTGATCGCCCTGCTCGCGGCCGTGATCGTCGGTATGTTCACGCTGGGCCGGGCGGCCGGATTCACCAAGGACCGGCTGTCGACGACCGTCGAGAAGTCCCTCGCGCCGATCGCGGGCATCCTGCTGATCGTGGGCGCCGGTGGCGGCTTCAAGCAGACGCTGATCGACAGCGGTGTGGGCCAGATGATTCTTGACATCTCCAAGGACTGGTCGATCCCCGCACTGCTCCTCGCCTGGCTGATCGCGGTGGCCATCCGCCTCGCGACCGGCTCGGCGACCGTCGCCACCATCTCGGCGGCCGGCCTCGTCGCACCCCTGGCGGCCGACATGTCCACGGCGCACACCTCGCTGCTGGTCCTCGCGATCGGCGCGGGCTCGCTCTTCTTCAGCCATGTCAACGACGCCGGGTTCTGGCTGGTCAAGGAGTACTTCGGCCTGAACGTCGGCCAGACCATCAAGACCTGGTCGGTCATGGAGACGATCATCTCGGTGGTCGCCGGCGGCCTGGTCCTGCTGCTCTCTCTCGTGATCTAGGAGTACGGGCATGAGCCATCCGCTCTTCGACATCAGTGGCCGCACGGCTCTGGTCACCGGTTCCAGCCGCGGTATCGGGTTCGCGCTCGCCCGGGGGCTGCTGGAGGCCGGCTGCACGGTGGTCCTCAACGGCCGGGACGGCGAACGCCTGACCAAGGCGGCCGCCGAACTGCCGGGCGACGTGCACACGGCCGCGTTCGACGTGACCGACGGTCCGTCAGTGGCCGCCGGAACAGCGGACGTCGAGGAGCGGGTGGGACCGCTCGACATCCTGGTCAACAACGCGGGCATGCAACTGCGCGCCCCCCTGCTGGAGTTCACGGACTCCGACTGGCACCGGATCCTGGACACCAATCTCACCAGCGCGTTCCTGGTCGGCCGCGAGGCCGCCCGGCGGATGACGGAACGCGGCCACGGAAAGATCATCAACATCTGTTCGCTGCAGAGCGAGGTGGCCCGCCCGGGCATCGCCCCCTACGCGGCCACCAAGGGCGCGCTGAAGATGCTCACCAAGGGCATGTGCGCGGACTGGGGCCCGTCGGGCGTGCAGGTCAACGGCCTGGGGCCGGGCTACATCGAGACCGAGCTGACCAGGCCCCTGGTCGAGGACGAGGAGTTCAGCGCGTGGGTGCGCCGCCGCACCCCGGCCGGACGCTGGGGCCGCACCCAGGACCTGGTGGGCGGGGTGCTGTTCCTCGCCTCACCCGCGGCCGACTTCGTGAGCGGGCAGGTGCTGTACGTCGACGGCGGCATGACCAGCGTGCTCTAAGGAGACTCGGACGATGATCGGTTGTGTGATCCACGGCGAGGGCGACCTGCGGGTCGACGAGTTGCCGGCGCCGTCCCCCGGCCCCGGGCAGGCGCTCGTCGCCGTCCGCTACGGCGGGGTGTGCGGCTCCGACCTGCACTACTGGCTCCACGGCGGCGTGGGCGACTTTCGGCTGCGCGAGCCGATGGTGCTCGGGCACGAGATCGTGGGCACGGTACTGGCGTACGGCGACGGGGCCTCGGGGCCCTCGCCGGGTACGGCCGTCGCCGTGCACCCGGCGACCGCGTGCGGCGTGTGCCCCGAGTGTCTCGACGAGCGTGCGAACGTGTGCCGGGACACGCGCTATCTCGGCAGCGCGGCGCGGACTCCGCACGTCCAGGGCGGCTTCGCGGCCCAAGTGGTCGTGCCCGCCGGGCAGTTGCGCACGGTGCCCGCCGGACTCGGGCTGCGCCGGGCGGCGCTCGCGGAGCCGCTGTCGGTGGCTTTGCACGCCGTGCGGCGGGCCGGGGCCGTGGCCGGGCGACGGGTGCTGGTGACCGGGGCCGGGCCCATCGGCTGCCTGGTGGTGGCCGCCGCGAAGGCCGCGGGCGCGGCACACGTGACGGTCACGGATCTGCTGCCGCAGGCCTTGGAGTACGCCGCCGCGGCGGGCGCCGACACCGTCGTACGGGCCGATGACCGAGGCGACACCGGGTGGCCGTCGGAGGTGGACGTCGCCGTCGAGGCGTCCGGGGTGGCCGCCGGGCTCGACACCTGCCTGCGCCTCGTGCGGCGCGGCGGGGTGGTCGTGCAGCTGGGCATGCTGCCACCGGGGCAGAGTCCGTTCGCGGGGAACCTGGTGGTGTCGCGGGAGATCGAACTGCGGGGCGCCTTCCGCTTCGACGCGGAGTTCGACGCGGCGCTCGAACTGCTCGCCGCCGAGCCCGCGTTCGACCGGCTGATCAGCGCGGTGGTCCCCGTGCGGGACGCGGAGTCGGCGTTCTCGCTCGCGGCGGACCGGAGCCGGTCCTGCAAAGTGCTGCTGGACTTCGGGAGTTGAGAGCGCGGGCGGGTGGCCCCGCCCGCCCCGGCCACGGTGAAGCCCCTAAGGGCGCCAGAGCGGGTGCTCCCTTTTCGCCCACTCCTCGCTCACCGAACCCGTGCGCAGGCCACGGCGGGCCTCCGGGTCGCCGAGGGCCATGCCGATGTGCCCGGCGAGGACGATGCCGATCGTCAGGGCGAGCCAGTCATGGACGAAGGTGGCCGAGGTACGCCACATGATCGGGGCGAGGTGGGTGAACCACATCAGCAGCCCCGTGCCGAGCATGACCAGGGACGCTCCGGCGATCCAGGCCGCGTAGGTCTTCTGGCCCGCGTTGAACTTGCCCGCGGGCCGGGAGGAGCGGAGGGGATCACGGCGCAGGGCCGCCCGCAGCCAGCGGCGGTCGTGCGGACCCCAGCGGTTGAGATGCCCCAGGTCGGCGCGGAACGCGCGGGAGGCGAGGCCCGCCAGCACCGGGACCGGCAGCAGCAGCCCGGCCCATTCGTGGATGCGCACCACGAGTTCCCGGCGACCGACGAGCTCGGCGAAGGTGGGCAGGTAGAGACAGGCGGCGGTGGCCACGCACACGCCCATCAGCGCGGCCGTCGTGCGGTGCACCCAGCGCTCGGCACGGGTGAAGCGCCGTACGCGGGCGGCGGCACGGACGACAGGGGCGTCAGCTCGTAGGTTCATCGTCGCGTCCGTTCGAGCGGCCGACCCAGGCGTCCACGTCGTAGCCCCGGTGCTCCCAGTAGCCGGGACGGACGTCCTCGGTGACGGTGATGCCGGAGAGCCACTTGGCGGACTTGTAGAAGTACATGGGGGCGACATAGAGGCGGACGGGGCCGCCGTGGCTGTGGCCGAGGTTCTTGTCCTGCATGCGCAGGGCGACCAGGACGTCCTTGCGGCGGGCCTGGTCGAGCGTGAGGCTCTCGGTGTACGCGCCGTCGAAGCAGCTGAACCGCACGGCTCCGGCCGACGAGCGCACTCCGGCCGCGTCAAGGAGCCGGGACAGTCGCACCCCCTCGAAGGGAGTGCCGGGCACGCGCCAGCCGGTGACGCACTGGACGTCGTGCACCAGCCGGGTCTGGGGCAGTGCGCGCAGGTCGGCCAGGGTGAAGGTCTTCGGGTGGTCGACCAGGCCGTCGACGGTGAGGCGGTAGTCCGTCTCGTCCTTGTGCGGGACCGAGGACGTCACCGAGTAGTAGCGGAAGCCGCCCCCGTTGGGCAGCAGCCCGGTCAGGCCGGTGGGGTCCTTGTCGGCGGCGCTGCCGAGGAAGGACTCCAGGCCGCGCTGGAGCACCGGCGCGGCCACCACGCCGAGCGCGCCCAGGCCCAGTGTGCCGAGGAGGACCCGGCGACCGATCGGCTTGCCGCGCTCCATCGGGCTTCCGCGCTCCTCGGAGTGCGGCGCTCCCGGCTCTTCGGGTGGTTCAGGGTTCACCTTCTGATTCGAGCACCCGCGACCCCCAAAAGGCCAGCGTCGGCGGGTGCCCGTCAGGATTCCGTAACCACTTCTTACGAGCTCGTAAGGCCCGGAGCCCTCGGGGAGGTGGCCCTCAGGAGGCGGGCTCGGCCGTCTCCGCCGCCTTGTCCAGCTGGAACGCCTCGTTGCCGAGGCCGATGCGGGCGTGCACCTGAGGCCTGCGGGAGCGCAGCACCAGGCCCTGGACCAGGCCGAGGACCAGGGCCGCCCCGATGATGGCGGGCAGCAGCCAGGTCAGCGAGGAATCCGGGCCCGCGCCGACGAGGACGTCGAAGTCCTTGATCGTGTAGAAGGCGATCACCAGCAGGGCGACGGCCGCGATCGCGGAGGTGGCCAGGCGCCGGGCCTGGGCGCCGGCGGCACCGCGCCGGGCGAAGAAGACGATCACGGAGACCGAGGCGGCCGCCATGAGCAGGATGACGCCGAGTGCCCCGACGTTGCCGAACCAGGTGAACAGGTGCAGCACGGGTGCGGTCGGGTCGCCGGCCGGCTTGTCGTCGCTCACGGCGAAGGCGGCGACGACGATCAGGGACACGGCGGTCTGCAGCAGCGAGCCGGTGCCGGGGGCGCCGCTCGCGCCGGTGGTCCGGCCGAAGCCGGCGGGCAGCAGACCCTCGCGGCCCATGGCGAAGGCGTACCGCGCGACGACGTTGTGGAAGCTGAGCAGCGCCGCGAACATGCCGGTCACGAACAGGACGTGCAGGACGTCCGTGAAGGTGCCGCCGAGGCGGGACTCGGTGAGGGAGAACAGCAGTCCGGCGCTCTCCTTCTGTGCGGTGCCGACGATCGCGGAGGGACCGGCGGCGACGGTGAACGCCCATGAACTGATTGCGAAGAAGACGGCGACGAAGCTGACGGCGAGGAACATCACGCGCGGGACCAGGACGTGCGGGCGGCTTGTCTCCTCCGCGTACACGGGGGCCTGTTCGAAACCGGTGAAGGCGGCGATGCAGAAGCACAGGGCGGTGCCGACGCCCGCGCCGGTGAGCGTGTCCGGGTTGAACGCGTGCAGCGACAGCCCCTGCTTCGCCGGATCGGCGACGGCGGCGATGTCGAAGATGACGACGAGCGCCACCTCGATGACGATCAGCACGCCCAGCACCTTGGCGTTGACGTCGATCTTCAGCCAGCCGAGCGCGCCGACCGCGACCACGGCCGCCAACGCCGGTATCCACCAGGCGACTTGGAGGTCGAGGTAGGTGGAGAACAGCCCGGACACCTCGAAGCCGAAGATGCCGTAGATGCCGACCTGGAGGGCGTTGTACGCGACCAGGGCGAGAAGCGCCGCGCCGGCGCCCGCGGTGCCGCCGAGCCCGCGGGAGATGTACGCGTAGAAGGCGCCCGCGTTGTGGACGTGGCGGCTCATCTCGGCGTACCCGACGCTGAAGAGGACCAGGACGATGCCGAGGACGACGAAGAGCAGGGGCTGCCCGACGATGCCCATCACCGCGAATGTGGTGGGCATGACACCCGCGACCACCATGAGAGGCGCGGTCGCGGCGAGGACCGAGAGCAGCAGGCCTCCCGTGCCGAGGCGGTCGGCGCGCAGGGCACGGTCCTGGCCCTTGAACGTGCTGATGCCGTCACCGCTGCCGGGGGCGGGTCTGCCGGATTGCGAAGTACTCGAACTGCCCGTGGTCATCGCGGGGTTGTCCTTTCGGATGTTCGGATCTCGGGGGTGGTCGTTCACGCCGTGCCGAGCGCGCTGTCGCGGGCGGCACGGAAGGCCTTGTCGGGGTCCCGGTCGGGGTAGGACCACGGCTCCCGGGTGGCGTGCGGTCCGATGCGGTGGAACAGGGCAGCCGCCTCGGCGCCCCGGCCCTCGCAGAACTTGGCGTGGGCAAGGAAGTTGAGGTCGACATGGCGGCGCGGATGGTCGTCGCGTTCCCACTCCAGCCACCAGTCGAAGGCGGCCTTCATCACCTGGCGGGCGCGGCGCCCGACCCAGTGCCCGGAGGCGGCCGGGTCGCCGCTCTCGCTGCCCGCGGCGGCCAGCACGCGGTAGCGCTCGGCGTGCGCGACGACCGGGAGGATCGCGAGCGGCGAGTCGGCGGGGGCCTGTTCGGCGGCCCAGTTGGCGAAGTCGTACACCTCGTGCAGCGGGTCCTGGCCGGCCGCGGCGTGGCGTTCGGCGAGCCGGGCCACCATCAGGTGGTGGGCGTGGTGGTGGTCGGGGTAGCGGTGGCGCACCTCGTCGAAGAGGCGGACCACGTCCTCCTCGGTGCCGTGCGAGCGCTCCAGGATCAGCAGGCCGAGCCAGGGCGTCGGGTCGGCGGGGGCCAGCGCGGCCGCGGCCTGACAGGCCTCGCGGGCCGGCTCGGGGCGTTCCTTGCCGTTCAGGGCGCGGTGGACCGTGGCGCAGGCGAGCAGTACGGAGGCGTCGGCGGACTCGGGTTCGGCGAGCCGCCAGTCGCGGGCCCAGGCAAGGGTGGCGGGCTCCTGCGCGAGAACGGTGACACGGTGCCCGCGGCGGTCCCAGTCGTCGCCGGTGGCGACGAGCAGCGCACGGACCGCGGTCCACCGTCCCTGGCTCAACGAGGCGCGGGCGGCGACGAGTTCGTCGTCGTCGAACGCGGCGTCGAAGGGCAGGGAGGCGCGCTTGCGGCCACGACCGCGGCCGAGAGGGGGTGGGGGCACCGCGGGCAATTCCTCACAAGGCACGGCTGGTCAGATTTTGATCACGGACAGCAAACCTCCACCCAAGGGTTTAGTCAAGGGCAACCAAAGACAGGTTCACATGTCAACTACCTTGCTCTGCAGGGAGTTTCCCTCTCCGCAGAGGAGTGCCGCCGCTGCCCGAGGGGGCTCGGCAGCCCGAGCCCCCTTCGTCCGGCACAAGCCAGGGCTCAGCCCAGCGCCTTCGCCGCCGCCCGTCCCGCCGTACGCCCGGAGAAGAGGCAGCCGCCGAGGAAGGTGCCCTCCAGGGAGCGGTAGCCGTGGACCCCGCCGCCGCCGAACCCGGCGGCCTCCCCCGCCGCGTACACGCCCTCCAGGGGGTCGCCGCCCTCGGTCAGCACGCGCGAGGAGAGGTCGGTCTCCAGGCCGCCGAGGGTCTTGCGGGTGAGGATGTTCAGGCGCACCGCGATCAGCGGGCCCGCCTTCGGGTCGAGGATGCGGTGCGGGGTCGCCGTGCGGATCAGCTTGTCGCCGAGGTAGGTGCGGGCGCCGCGGATCGCGGTCACCTGGAGGTCCTTGGTGAACGGGTTGGCGATCTCCCGGTCGCGCGAGACGATCACACGGCGCAGCTCCGCCTCGTCGATCAGCGGTTCCTTGGTGAGCGCGTTCATGCCCCGCACCAGTGCGGTGAGGTCCTTCTCCACCACGAAGTCGACGCCCTTGTCCATGAACGCCTTGACGGGGCCTGGCACATCGGTGCGCGCCCGCCCGATCACGTCCCGGATCGACTTGCCGGTGAGGTCGGGGTTCTGCTCCGAGCCCGAGAGCGCGAACTCCTTGCCGATGATCTTCTGGTCGAGCACGAACCACGTGTAGTCGTACCCGGTGCTCATGATGTGCTCAAGGGTGCCCAGCGTGTCGAAGCCGGGGAAGAGCGGGACGGGCAGCCGGTTGCCGCGGGCGTCGAGCCAGAGCGAGGACGGGCCGGGCAGGACACGGATGCCGTGGTTCTCCCAGATGGGGTTCCAGTTCTGGATGCCCTCGGTGTAGTGCCACATCCGGTCGCGGTTGATGAGGTGGGCGCCGGTCTCCTCGGCGATGGCGAGCATCTTGCCGTCGACGTGCGCGGGCACCCCGGAGATCATCTTCTCGGGCGGGGTACCGAGCCGCTCCGGCCAGTTGGCGCGGACCAGGTCATGGTTGCCGCCGATACCGCCGGAGGTGACGATCACCGCCTGCGCCTTGAGTTCGAAGGCGCCGGTGACCCCACGGCTGCTGGCCTGGCCGCGCTCGATGCCGGACGGCTCCAGGACCTCCCCGGTGACCGTGTCCACGGCGCCCGCGCTGCGGGACAGCCCGGTGACGCGGTGGCGGAACCGCAGCTCGACGAGGCCGCGGGCCACCCCGGCCCGCACGCGCCGCTCGAAGGGCGCCACGAGCCCCGGGCCGGTCCCCCAGGTGATGTGGAAGCGCGGTACGGAGTTGCCGTGCCCGTTGGCGTCATAGCCGCCGCGCTCCGCCCAGCCGACGACCGGGAAGAAGCGGACGCCCTGCTTGTGCAGCCAGGACCGCTTCTCGCCCGCCGCGAAGTCGACGTAGGCCTCGGCCCACTTGCGGGGCCAGTGGTCCTCGGGGCGGTCGAAGGCGGCCGTGCCCATCCAGTCCTGGAGGGCGAGCGCGTGGCTGTCCTTGATCCGCATCCGGCGCTGCTCGGGCGAGTCCACGAAGAAGAGCCCGCCGAACGACCAGTGCGCCTGGCCACCGATCGACTGCTCGGGCTCCTGGTCGAGAAGGATCACCTTGCGGCCCGCGTCGACGAGCTCCGCGGTCGCCGCGAGCCCGGCGAGGCCCGCCCCGATCACGATCACATCTGCGTCGTACGCCATGAGCAGGCCCTCCCGGAGCATTGTTACTGGTCGGTCAGATCCTTGGGCAACGAAGTGACCCAGTCAACTGCCGGTTTCCGGGGACTCGGCTACAGTCTTCCGATACCCGTAACCCCGCCCCGTCCCTGTCCCCGATGTATTGAGGTACGCAGCGTGTCGGTTCTGGTTCTCGTCCTCGCCGTGAGTGCGGCCTGCTGCCTCGGCTTCGGCTTCGTGCTCCAGCAGAACGCTGCCTCGCACGCGCCGCTGAACGACTTCCTCTCCCCCCGGCTGCTGCTCGACCTCATCCGGGTGCCCCGCTGGCTCGGCGGCATCGGGCTCATGGTCTGCGGAATGGCGCTCGGCGCGATCGCACTGAGCAACGGTGAGATCTCCCTCGTCGAACCCCTGCTGGCCACCAACCTGCTCTTCGCGATGGCCCTGACCCGCCGGCAGACCAAGCAGTCGCTGGGGCGCCAGGGCTGGAGCGGGCTGCTGATACTCGCGGGCGGTGTCACAGCGTTCATCATGGCCGGGGAGCCGCGCGGCGGCGACGCCGTCGCGGATCCGCTGCGGCACTGGCTGATCATCGGGCTGATGGTGGGCGGCGCGCTGCTGCTGACGGCGTACGCGAAGCGGTCCCGGCTGAGCGCCGCGCCGGTCCTGCTGGCGCTGGCCGCCGGGCTGCTCTACGGCGTGCAGGACGCGCTGACCCGAGTGAGCGGGCAGCTGGTGACGGAGGGCGGCGGCTGGCTCACGCTGTTCTCGACATGGCAGCCGTACGCCGTCGCGGGCCTCGGTGTCGTCGGGCTGATCCTCGTCCAGAGCGCCTTCGAGACGGCGCCCCTGCGGATGTCCCTGCCCGCCCTGACGGCCGCCCAGCCGCTGGCCGGGATCGCGTGCGGCGTCGGCTTCCTCGGCGACCGGCTGCGCACCGACAGCGGCGCGCTGGCCTGGGAGGCCGCGGGCCTCGCGGCGATCGTCGTGGGCATCGTGCTGCTCGGCCTGCATCCGGCGATGCCGAGCGGCGCGGCGGCACCCGTGGAGCGGGTGCCGGCGCTGAAGCGCTGATCCGTCCCCTTTTCCTCGTGGGCGGCGTCGCTCCGCCGGGGCGGTCTTGCTTGGATGGCCTCATGAGCGCCGCCGACGAGATCCTCGACATCGTGGACGAGAACGACCAGGTCATCGGGCAGTCCCCGCGCGGGGAGGCGTACGCGCGCGGTCTGCGCCACCGCTGCGTGTTCATCCAGGCACGGGACGCCGACGGCCGGATCTTCGTCCACCGCCGCACCCCCACCAAGCTGGTTTTCCCCTCCCTCTACGACATGTTCGTCGGCGGAGTCGTCGGCGCGGGCGAGACGTACGACGACGCGGCCCTGCGGGAAGCCGAGGAGGAACTCGGCGTCCGCGGGCTCCCGCGGCCCGTCCCGCTGTTCAGGTTCCTGTACGACGACGGGGGCGGGCGGAGCTGGTGGTCGGCGGTGTACGAGGTGCGCTGCGACCTTCCGGTGAACCCCCAGGTCGAGGAGGTCGCCTGGCACGACTTCCTCCCCGCGGACGAGGTGGAGCGCCGCCTCACGGACTGGACCTGGGTGCCGGACGGCCTCGCGGCGTACGAGCGTCTGAAGGCCTACCGGTCGATGGGCTGACACCGCCTCGGCGGCGGCGGGCGGGCGTCCCGGTAGGGTCCAGGGCGTGATCGAATTCGTGCGGAACGTCCGGCTGTGGTTCGCGCCGGAGGAGGTCCGGGAGGAGGGCGGGACGCCCGACTACCGCTTCTCGCTGGCCAACGAGCGGACCTTTCTCGCGTGGCTGCGCACGGCGCTCGCGCTGATCGGCGGGGGCTTCGCCGTGGACCAGTTCCTGCCCGACCTGCGGTGGGGATGGCGGGTCGGGCTCGCGCTGGCCCTGCTGGCGGCGGGCGTGCTGTGCTCGCTGCGCGCGGTCAACCACTGGGTGCGGTGCGAGCAGGCGATGCGCAAGGGCGAGGACCTGCCGGTGTCGCGCTTCCCGGCGGTGTTGAGCATCGCCGTCGCGGTCGTGGCCGTCGCCATGGTCTTCGTCGTGCTCGTCGGCTGGGAAGGGTGACCGCTCCCGCCCGGGACCGGGACCCGGGCCTTCAGCCGGAGCGCACCCGGCTCGCCTGGCGGCGCACGACGCTCGCGAGCACCGTCGCCGCCCTGTTCGCCGCGAAGGCGTCGCTGCGCGACGGTACGCCGACCGGGATCGTGCTCGGCGCCCTGTCCTGCGCGATCTGGCTGGGGTTCCTCGCCGTGGCCCACCGCCGCATCCGGACGCTGGCCGACGCACGGGCGGACGGCCCGGCGGCGCTCTCGGCCCGGCACGGGACTACCGCGGCCCTGTGCACGGTGGCGCTGGCCGTGTGCGCGGCGGTACTGGTCCTCTGAGTCTCCCTGGCTCGGGAACCCGATCACGCGGCTCCGGGCGGAGGAGACGCCGATCACGTTTTGCCCCCGCACTGGACGGCATACCGACCGGTCGGCATCATGGTTGACGTCCGGTTTCCGTGTGTTGAGGAGAAACGATGAGCCCCGACCACCCGCCAGGTCTCGATCTCGACCGGCTGCGCGGCCTGCTCGACAGCGAGCGTCCCGGCCTGGTGACCGGCCCGCTGACCGGCCGGCTGATCGAGGGCGGACGGTCGAACCTCACCTATTCCGTGACGGACGGTACCGCGAAGTGGGTCGTACGGCGGCCCCCGCTGGGCCACGTCCTGGCCACGGCGCACGACATGCGGCGCGAGCACCGGGTGATCAGCGCACTGCACCCGACGGCCGTGCCGGTGCCCCGTCCGGTGCTGCTGTGCGAGGACGACGAGGTGCTGGGCGCGCCCTTCTACGTCATGGAGTTCGTGGAGGGCACCCCGTACCGCACCGCCGAACAGCTCGCCCCCCTCGGTCCCGCGCGTACACGTGACGCCGTGCTCGGGCTGGTCGACACGCTCGTCGAGCTGCACGCGGTGGACCCCGCCGAGGTGGGCCTCGCCGACTTCGGCCGGCCCGAGGGCTTCCTCGACCGCCAACTGCGGCGCTGGGGCAAGCAGTTGGACGCCTCCCGCAACCGGGAACTCGCCGGCGTCGACGAGCTGCATGCCGCCCTGGGCCGCGCACTGCCCACCTCCCCCACGGCGACGGTCATCCACGGCGACTACCGCCTGGACAACGTACTGATCGACGACCACGACCGGATCAAGGCCATCCTGGACTGGGAGATGTCCACGCTCGGCGATCCGCTCACCGACCTGGGACTGCTGGTCATGTACAGCGCGCCGCTGGACCTGCCCGACTCCCCCATCAGCACGACCGCCTCGGCCGCCGGGCACCCGCAGCCGGCCGAGATCATCGAACGGTACGCCGCGCGCTCGGGGCGCGACGTGTCCGCCGTCTCCTGGTACACGGCGTTCGCCTGGTTCAAGCTCGCCGTGATCCTGGAGGGCATCCACTACCGGTACACGCTCGGCCAGACGGTCGGCGCGGGCTTCGACCGCATCGGGGAACTGGTCCCCTTCTTCATCGAGCACGGCCTGACCACCCTTCAGGAAGGCTGATCCGCCATGGACTTCGCATTCGACGCGCGTACCGAGGAGCTGCGCGGGAAGCTGCTCGCCTTCATGGACGAGTACGTCTACCCGGCGGAGGCCGTCGAGCACGAGCAGCGCGCCCAGCTCGCCTCTCCGTGGGAAACCCCGGCGATCTTCGGTGAGTTGAAGGCCGAGGCCCGCCGTCAGGGGCTGTGGAACCTCTTCCTTCCGGACTCCGAGTACGGTGCGGGGCTCACCAACCTCCAGTACGCGCCGCTCGCCGAAATCACCGGCCGCAGCCCGCACCTGGCGCCCACCGCGCTGAACTGCGCGGCGCCCGACACGGGCAACATGGAGGTGCTCACGCAGTTCGGCGACGAGCAGCAGAAGAAGCAGTGGCTGGAGCCGCTGCTCGCGGGCGAGATCCGCTCGGCGTTCGCGATGACCGAGCCCGAGGTGGCCTCCTCCGACGCCACGAACATCACCACGCTCATCGAGCGGGACGGCGACGACTACGTCATCACCGGCCGCAAGTGGTACATCTCCGGGGCTATGAACCCGGACTGCAAGATCTTCATCGTGATGGGCAAGACGGATCCGGAGGGTCCCGACGTCCGCCGCCAGCAGTCCATGGTGCTCGTGCCGCGCGACACCCCGGGGCTCGACGTCCGTCGCGCCATGCAGGTGTACGGCTACGGGGACCACTCCCACGGCGGGCACGCCGAGGTGTTCTTCGACCACGTCAGGGTGCCGGTGAGCAACCTGATCGGCGAGGAGGGCGGCGGTTTCGGCATCGCGCAGGCGCGGCTCGGCCCGGGACGCATCCACCACTGCATGCGGCTGATCGGCATGGCCGAGCGGGCGATCGAGCTGATGTGCCGGCGGGCGGTGTCCCGTACGGCCTTCGGCAAGCCGCTCGCCCAGCAGGGTGTCGTGCAGAACTGGATCGCCGACGCCCGCGTGGCCGTGGAGCAGCTGCGGCTGCTGGTGCTGAAGACGGCCTGGATGATGGACACCGTCGGCAACCGGGGTGCCCACACCGAGATCCAGGCCATCAAGATCGCCACGCCGCGCACGGTCGTGGACATCCTCGACAAGGCCGTCCAGCTGCACGGTGCGGGAGGCGTGAGCCAGGACTTCCCGTTGGCCGAACTCTGGGCCGCCGCCCGGACGTTGAAGCTCGCGGACGGTCCCGACGAGGTGCACCAGCGGTCGCTGGCGCACCGGGAGATCAAGAAGTACGCATAGACGCGAGGGCCGGTGAGGGTGTGCGCCCTCGCCGGCCCTTGCTCCCCCGCCCCGGGCTCCCCCGATCCCGGAGTTCCCCTGTTTCCCCCGCTGTCCCCGCTGTCCCCGCTGTACCCCAGGGATGACGGTCAGCGCGTGGACACGGGCAGCGTCCAGCCCTGGTTGCAGGTCAGGCCCCAGGTGCCGTCGTCGCAGCCCTCGACGATGAACGTGTAGGCGCCCGTGGTCTCCTTGCGCACCAGCGTCCCGCCCCAGGTACCGCCGACGGCGCTGCGCTGGGTGCCGAACGCGTCGGCCGCACTGGTGTAGCGGACCAGGAAGAGGTCGTAGTCGAACGGGCGGGTGGGGCCCCAGCTGAAGAACGCGGCGCCCTGGTACTCCCAGGCGGTGACCACCATCGCGTCGCCCTGGCGCGGCGACCAGGCGATGTCGCCGTTGTCGAACTTCTGCCGCTGCGCCACCACCGTGCCGCCCGACCTGAACGTCTCCATGCCCTCGATCGGGCAGCCGAGCTTGCTGTCCGCCCCGCCGAGCCGCTGGTAGTGGTCGCGGATGTAGCGGTTGGCGCCGACGTCCGGGCGGTTGACACAGATGGAATCTCCGGGCGCGGCGTGCGCGGCGACCGGCACGGCCGCGGTGCCCGCGACGGCGAGCGCGCACCCCGCCGCAAGGCCCGCCAGACGCCGTTTCACTGAAAGCATGGTCGTTCTCCCCCGTTCCCGGACCGACAGCCGTTCCCCCGGCCCGCTGCTTCGAGCATCGGGCCTCGCCGGGCCGGGAGTTGAGAGGGATGCGCCGGGCGCTCACCGGGATCTCTCCCGGGTGGACCGGGAACCGTTCCCATGACACCCGGGCGGCGAGCCAGCACGATGGCTTGCATGGAGGACCGGTACGGGCGGACCCGGCGGCGCACCGTGATGGCGTACGCCCTGCTGTCGCTCGCCCTGGTCCAGGTGGCCGTCGGGGCGGTCGCGCTGGCCGTGGCCGGGGTCCCGGTCGCCGACGTCACCCGGTACGACATGGTCGTCGACCTGGCCATGGGATTCGCCTACGGCGTCTGCGGCACGCTCATCGCCCTGCACCGTCCGCGCAATCCGCTCGGCTGGCTGCTGCTCGCCTTCGGTCTCGGCCATGCGTTCACCGGGCTCTCGATCGGGCTGACGGCCGAGGGGCTGACGGCGGGCTGGCCGACCGCGCCGCTGCGGGCGCTCACGACGGTCGGCCGCTACACCTGGATCACCGGCTCCGCGACCGTCCTCGCCCTCGCCTACTTCCTCTTCCCCGACGGCCGGCTGCCCGGCCGCCGGTGGCGCCCCGTGCTGATCGCTCAGCTGGTCACCGCCCCGCTCGACATCCTGGTCTGGGCGACCTCGGACTGGGGACTCTTCCACGGCACCGCGGCCGAGCCGCTGTTCGTCCCGCTGCCGTCCGGCTGGGGGCCGGTGCTCCACATGGTGGAGTTGGTCAAGGCCGGTCTCGTGCTGGCGGCGGTCCTCGCCGCCTTCGCCGTCCGCTACCGGCGGGGCGGGGAGCAGGAGCGCCGTCAGCTCCTGTGGCTGATTGCCGGTGTGCTGCCACTGGGGTTCAACCTGGTGCTGCTGGCCGTCGGTTTCCCGGTACCCGTCTCATGGCTTGCACTGCCGATGCCTGTCGCCATCACCATCGCCGTACTCCGCCACGAAGTGCTCGACATCCGGCTGGTGGTCTCCCGGGGCGTGCTGTACGGGGTCCTGACGGTGGCGGTGATCGCCTCCTACGTGGGCTTGGTGACCTTCTTCCAGTCGTTGCTGGACCCGGCCCCCGAACTGATCGGACCCGCGCTCATCACGGTCGCGCTTGCCCTCGTCTTCGAGCCTGCCCGGCGCCTGCTCCAGGCCATGGTCGACCGGGCCCTGTACGGCGACCGGCACGATCCGGTGCGCGCGGTCTCCCGGATCGGGAAGCGACTGGCGGGTACCGGCGTGGGCGCGGTGCCGGAGGCGGTCGGCGAGGGGCTGCGACTGCCGTACGTCTGCCTGGTCACGGAGTCCGGTGCGGCGGGCGGCAGTTGGGGTTCGCGCGGTGAGCTCACGCATACCGTCGCGCTGGACTACGACGGCCGGACCGTGGGCGAACTGATCCTCGGTCTGCGGCCGGGCGAGCGGCAGCCGGGCCCGGCCGACCTGGCGGTCCTGGAACTGCTCGCGGTGCCGCTGGCGGCCGCCCTGCACGCCACCGACCTGTCCCGGCAGCTCCAGCAGTCCCGGGAGCGGATCGTCGCCGCGCGGGAGGAGGAGCGCCGGCGGATCCGCCGCGATCTGCACGACGGGCTCGGGCCGACGCTCGCCGGGGCCGCGTTCCAGGCCGACGCCGTGCGCAATCTGCTGGGGTTCGCCCCGGACCGGGCCGCGGCGCTGCTGACCGAGCTGCGGGCGGAGATCGGCGGTGCGGTCGGGGAGGTCCGTCGCCTGGTGGACGGTCTGCGCCCGCCGGACCTCGACCAGCTGGGCCTGCTCGGCGCCCTGCGGGAACGCTCGGCCCGGCTGTCCTGGCGCGCGGACGGCACTCCCCTCGTCGTCCGTATGTCCGCTCCGGAGCTGCTGCCCCCGCTCCCCGCCGCCGTGGAGGTCGCGGCCTACCGCATCGCCGTCGAAGCCCTCACCAACGCCGCCCGGCACGCCCGCGCCTCGCATGTGGACCTGCGCATCGAGATCGGCGCCGGGCTCCGGCTGGAGGTGCGCGACGACGGCACGCGGGAGGACGGGGAGTCGCCCTGGCGGCCCGGCGTGGGCATCACCTCGATGCGGGAGCGGGCCGCGGAACTGGGCGGCAGCTGTGTGGCCGGACGCGGGCGGGTGGTGGCGGTGCTGCCGCTGGCGCGCGACGGCGTACGGGCACGGGGCGCCGCCGAGGCGCCCTTGGTCGGGGAGGCCGGGACAGCGGGTGCGGTGGGGGACTTGTGAGCGGCCGGGACGCCGGGGAGGCGCGGATGGAACCGCAGGACGAAGAGTTCACGGCTGCCGAGGCCACGGGGGGTTCCGGCGCGCTGCGTGTCGTGCTCGCCGACGATCATCCCGTCGTACGGACCGGACTCGCCGCGCTGCTGGAGTCCGTGCGGGACGGCACGGCGGGGGTGTCGGTGGTCGGGGTCGCGGCCGGCGGGCGGGAGGCCGTGCGGGCCGCCGTGACGCTGCGCCCGCACGTGGTCGTCATGGACATCCGGATGCCGGACATGAACGGCATCGAGGCGACACGGGAGATCGGCCGGGTGGCACCCGCGGTGGCGGTGCTGATGCTCACCATGGTCGAGGAGGACGACTCGGTGTTCGCGGCCATGCGGGCGGGGGCCTGCGGCTATGTGCTCAAGGGGGCGGGCCAGGACGAGATCGTACGGGCGATCAGGGCGGTGGCCGCGGGGGAGGCGATCTTCGGTCCCGGGGTGGCCCGGCGGGTGCTGGGGCAGCTCAGCCGTCCGCTGCCGCGGCCCGACCCGTGCCCGGCGCTCACCCCTCGCGAGCGGGACGTCCTCACGCTGATCGCCGAGGGGACGCCCAACGCGACGGTGGCAGTCCGGCTCGGCCTCTCCCCGAAGACGGTGAGCAACCACATGTCCGCGGTCCTCGCCAAACTGGGCGTCGCGGACCGCGCGGAGGCCGCCACCTGGGCCCGGGAGGCGGGACTCTCCCCCGGTCAGGCCGAGGACGACAGCTGGTGAATCAGGGGCGCAGCGCTCGCAGCAGCATGTCCGCCAGGTGGTCGGCGACCTCCTGCGGGCCCAGCGGGCCGCCGGGGCGGTACCACGTCGACAGGTGGTGGACCGAGCCGAAGTGGTAGTCGACGACCAGGTCGGCCGGGGTGGCCGTGGAGAAGACGCCCTCCTTCTGGCCTTCCTCCACCAGGGCGCGGAAGCGTTCGTGGTAGCGGCGGCGCTCGGCACGTACCTGCTTGTTCTTCTCGGGGCTGAGGTGGTGCATGGAGCGGAAGAAGATCATCGCGTCGTCGAGGTTGTCGATCGTCGTGACGACGACGTCGGCCGCGGCACGCCGCAGCCGCTCCTCGACGGGCTCGTCCGCGTCCGCGAAGGCGTCCAGACGCTCCTGCTGAACGCGCAGCACGCGCGCGTACACCTCGTGCAGGAGATCGTCCTTGGAGCCGAAGTAGTGGTAGAGCGCGCCCTTGGTGACGCCCGCCGCCTCGACGATCTCCTGCACGGACGTCCGGTCGTAGCCGCGCTCCGCGAAGAGCCGGGTGGCGGCGGCGAGCAGCCGCTGCGGGACGGGCGTACCGTCTCCGTCCGTCGTCCTGGGCACTGCCGCCACCTGCCTTCCGTATCGCTGTATCCGTTGTCGTGCGAGGTTATGCGCTTCTACGCGTCGCCCGGACGCGAACGCAACTCCCGTCGGAGGATCTTCCCACTCGCCGTCTTCGGCAGGTCGGGCAGTATCTCCACCTGACGCGGGTATTTGTAGGCGGCCAGTCTCTCCTTGCAGTAGGCGGCGAAGTCGTCCGGGTCCGCCGCACTGCCCGGACGGAGGCTGATGTACGCCTTGACGGTCTCCCCGCGGTAGCCGTCGGGTATCCCGACGACGGCCGCCTCACGGACGGCGGGGTGGGTGTACAGGACGTCCTCGACCTCGCGCGGCCACACCTTGAAGCCGGACGCGTTGATCATGTCCTTCTTCCGGTCGACCACGTAGAGCCAGCCCTCGGGGTCCATGAAGCCGATGTCGCCCGTGCGCAGCTCGCCGCCCGGGAACGTCTCGGCGGTCGCCTCGGGGCGCCGCCAGTAGCCGGGCACGACCTGCGGGCCCCGGACGAGGATCTCGCCCTGCTCGCCGAACGGCACCTCGGCGCCCTGCTCGTCGACGATGCGGACGACGGTGTCGGGGCCGGGCACACCGACGGCGAGGGTGCCCGAGCCCGGATCGACGGGGGCCTCCCGGCCGGGCGGGACGGAGGCGCAGGGCGCGGTGCACTCGGTCAGGCCGTAGCCGTTGCGGATGTAGGGCCCGAAGCCGGCGCGGAACTTCTCCACCAGGGCGGGCGGCAGCGGTGCACCGCCGGAGGAGATGTTCACGAAGGACGAGAAGTGGTCCGGGCTGACGTCCGGGTGGGCGGCCAGCGCCATGAAGGCGGTGGACGGGCCGACGGTGTACTGCGGCCGGTGCTCGGCGAAGGCGTCGAGGACGA
The DNA here is from genome assembly GCF_040606085.1 of Streptomyces sp. NPDC005485. Lineage (NCBI taxonomy): Bacteria > Bacillati > Actinomycetota > Actinomycetes > Kitasatosporales > Streptomycetaceae > Streptomyces > Streptomyces sp. NPDC005485. Next base: position 26,878 of record NZ_JBEXDZ010000124.1, read on the forward strand.
CGCCCGCCTCGAAGCGGTACGCCAGGACGAGCGTTCCCGCGCTGTCGAGGCAGGCGCCGAGCTGGCAGACCATGCCGGTGATGTGGAAGAGGGGTGCCATCGCGAAGTAGACCGGTGCCTCGGGCAGCGCCAGCCCGGTCCGCTGCCGCTCGGCGTTGTACATGATGTTGCCGTGCGTGTTGGTGGCCCCCTTGGGGGTGCCGCTGGTGCCCGAGGTGTAGCTGATCAGCGCGATGTCGGACGGGTCGGCGTCGCGGCCCTCGGGGGCCTTGTGGCCCTGCCGGGCGACGGTCACCAGGTCGTCGGCGTCCTCGGCCTGCGGCAGCCGCTCGAAGCCGAGCACGCGTGCGTCGCCGCGTGTCTGGAAGTCCAGCTCACAGGCGGTGAGGGCGATGCGCACCGGCGAGCCGGTGGCCGCCTCGCGCAGATACGACTCCCACGCGCGGTCCGAGCACACCAGGGCGCTCACCTCCGCGTCCCGGAGCACGTGCCCGACCTCGCCCGACTTGTACATCGGGTTGACCGGAACGACGGTGGCGCCCGCCTTCCAGGCGCCGAGCAGCGCGAGCACGAAGTGCGGGGAGTTCTGCAGCAGGATCGCGACCCGGTCGCCGCGCTCCAGGCCGCGGGCGGTGAGGTGCCCGGCTACGGAATCGCTCAGTTCGTCCAGCTCGCGGTAGCTCAGCCGGGCGTCGAAGTAGGCGAGCGCGGCGCGGTCCGGGGTGTCGGCGACGGCCGCGCGAAGGGCGTGCACCAGGGAGTGGGCGGGGCTCACGGGGCCACGCTGGGCGTCGTTGAGCAGGGCCAGCCAGGGCTTGTCGGCGTACGTCGGGGCGGTCACCGGCCGGCCTCCCACTTCTGCTGGATGTGGTTCATGTTCGCCAGCCAGCGGTCGGGGTCCGCGGCCCGCGCCTGGTAGTACCCGGCGGCCTCCGGGTGCGGCAGGATCAGGAAGCGGTCCTCCTCGATCCCCTTGAAGAGGGCGTCCGCGACGTCGTCGGGCTCGATCGCGGTCGGCCGCAGGACGATGTCGCCCGCGCTGCCGGTGGCGTCGAGCATGTCGGTGCGCACGCCCTGCGGACAGATCGCGTGCACCTTCAGGCCCCGGTGGCGGTACGTCAGCGACAGCCACTCGGCGAAGGCGTACGCGCCGTGCTTGGTGACGCTGTAGGGCGCGGCGCCGATCATGGTGAGCAGTCCGGCCGCCGAGACGGTGGAGACGAAACGGCCGCTGCCGCGCTCCAGCCAGCCGGGGAGCAGCGCGTGGGCCGCGCGGACGTGTGCCATGACGTTGACGTCCCAGGCGAGCTCCCAGACCCGCTCGTCGGCCGCCTCGGTGCCGGCGGAGCCGAGGCCCGCGTTGGCGCAGTAGACGTCGATGGTGCCGCCGAGGGCGTCGAGGGCCTCGGGCACGATCGCGGAGGCGTCGCCCGGAACCGCGATGCCGCCGATCTCCTCGGCCACGGCCGCGGCCTTGGCGGCGTCCAGGTCGTTGACGACGACTCTGGCCCCTTCGGCAGCGAAGCGGCGGGCCAGCGCGGCACCGATGCCGCCTCCCGCTCCGGTGACGACCACTCCCGCATCCTGCACGGCTTCCACCATCGGTCTCCTTCGACGCGATATCGACACCAGTCGATCAGCACTGCTGCGATGCCAGACTAACCAGTCGGTATGTACCGGCGGAAGGGGCGCTTCGGTCACGTTCGTTCTCCGCGGCCGCCGCGCGCGCTAGCGTGCGTGGTCATGACAGCCGCAGGGAACACGGAGGTCACCGTATGAACCTGTCCGGACGTAGGAGCCTGTCCAGACGAGGCCTGCTCGCCGCGACCACGGCGGCCGTCGCGGTCGCGGCGCCGGCGCCGG
>NZ_JBEXDZ010000125.1:0-28630 GCF_040606085.1 Streptomyces sp. NPDC005485
GCCTCGACCGCGTCGACGTGGTCGGGGGCGAGCTGGGCACCGGCGAGGGCCTGGCGGATGACACGGACCTGGGCGGGACCGTTGGGCGCCGTCAGGCCGTTGCTGGCGCCGTCCTGGTTGACGGCGGAGCCGCGTACCATCGCCAGCACCGGGTGGCCGTTGGTGCGGGCGTCGGAGAGGCGTTCCAGCAGGAGCATGCCCACGCCCTCGCCCCAGGCCGTGCCGTCGGTGGCGGCGGCGAAGGACTTGCACCGGCCATCGGGAGCAAGCCCGCGCTGGCGGCTGAACTCCACGAACGCCTCAGGAGTCGCCATCACCGCCACGCCACCGGCCAACGCCAGCGAGCACTCCCCCGAACGCAACGCCTGCGCCGCAAGATGCAGCGCCACCAGCGACGAGGAGCAGGCCGTGTCGATGGTCACCGAGGGGCCTTCGAGGCCGAAGGTGTAGGACACCCGGCCCGAGGCGACGGAACCGGTGTTCGTGTTGTCCTGGTAGTCGTGGTACATCATTCCGGCGAAGACGCCGGTGGCCGAGCCCTTCAGACCGGCCGGGTCGATGCCTGCCCGTTCGATCGCCTCCCAGGAGGTCTCCAGCAGCAGCCGCTGCTGCGGGTCGATGGCCAACGCCTCGTTGGGGCTGATCCCGAAGAAGTCGGGGTCGAAGTCGCCCGCCTGGTGCAGGAAGCCGCCGTGCTTGACGTAGCTGGTGTTGGGGCGTTCGGACTCGGGGTCGTACAGCTCGTCGATGTTCCAGCCACGGTTGGTCGGGAACTCCGAGACCGCGTCCACCCCGCCGGCGACCAGCCGCCACAGGTCTTCCGGGCTCTCCACCCCGCCGGGATAACGGCAGCTCATACCGACGATGACGATCGGGTCGCCGTCGGTCACCACCACCGTGGGGGCCGCGCCGGTGGTGTCCTCACCGGTGCCCGTGAGCTCCTGGGCGAGGTGTCGGGCGAGCACGGACGGGCTGGGGTAGTCGAAGACGAGGGTGGCGGGCAGGCGCAGGCCGGCGGCCTCGCCGAGGCCGTTGCGGAACTCGACGGCGCTCAGTGAGTCGAAGCCCAGTTCGCTGAAGGCCTGTTCAGGGTCGATGGCCTCGGGGCCGGCGTGGCCGAGCGTCGCGGCGGCGGTGGCCCGGACGAGGCCGAGGATCTCGGCCTCCTGCGCCTCGGGGGTCATCCCGGCCAGCCGTTGGGCCAGGGCCGAAACGCCGGCCGTGCCGGTCGTGGTGCTGACCGCCCGGCGGGCCGGGCGGCGGACCAGGCTGCGGAAGAGTTCGGGCAGTTCACCGTCGCCCGCGCCGAGTGCCTTGGCGTCGAGGCGGATGGGAACCAGGGCGGGGGCCGGGAGGGTGCTTGCGGTGTCGAAGAGTTGCAGGCCCTGTTCGGGGGTGAGGGCGTGCACGCCGGTACTGCTCATCCGGTCGAGGTCGGCCTGACTGAGCTCCCCGGCCATGCCACCGCCCCACAGACCCCAGGCCAGGGACTGTGCGGGCAGACCGGCCGCCTTGCGGTGCGCGGCGAGGCCGTCGAGGAAGGTGTTGGCGGCGGCGTAGTTGCCCTGGCCCGGGTTGCCCAGCGTTCCGGCTGCGGAGGAGAACAGCACGAACGCGGTGAGGTTCTTGTCGGCGGTCAGGTCGTGCAGATTCAGGGCCGCGTCCACCTTCGGGCGCAGTACCGTGTCCACCCGCTCCGGGGTCAGGGAGGCGATGATGCCGTCGTCCAAGACGCCGGCGACGTGGACCACCGCGGACAGGTCCACATCCTGAAGCAGGGCCGCCAGTGCTTCGCGGTCGGCGGCGTCGCAGGCCGCCACCGACACGTCGGCGCCCAGCGCGGTCAACTCGGCCGTCAACTCCGCCATCCCCGGGGCCTGTTCACCCCGACGGCTGGTCAGCAGCAGGCTCCGCACCCCATACGCGGTCACCAGATGCCGGGCGAACAGCCCGCCCAGCGTGCCGCTCGCACCGGTCAGCAGGACCGTGCCCTCGGCGGTGAACACCGTCGCGGGCCTGGGCGCGTCGGTCGGCTCCATCGCAGTGCGTACGAGGCGGGCGCCGTATGCGTTGCCCTGCCGGACCACGACTTGGGATTCTCCCGAGGCGAGCGCCAGGGCGAGGGCGGCATCGCCGTCCTCGTCGACGTCGACGAGGACGAATCGGCCCGGGTCCTCGGACTGGGCGGAGCGGACCAGGCCCCATACGGCGGCGCCGGCCAGGTCGGTGACGTCCTCACCCGGCAATGCCACCGCACCGCGCGTCACGACAGCCAGTTGTCCGGCAGCCGACCGCAGCTCGGCGAGCGCCCGATGCACCGCCGACCGCACGGCGTCCGCATCCGCACCCGGCGTGCTGCGGAACACCACCACATCACCCGGCGTAGAACCATGCGTCCGCACCCCCGGCAGCCGTACCCAGTCGAGCTGGAACAAGGACTCGTGGAACGCCGTGCGCGCCGCGGCCAGTTGGTCCGCCGTCACTTCCCGCAGCACCAGCGAACCGATCGTGGCGACCGGGCGGCCCTGCTCGTCGGCGACCGCGAGGGTGACGCCGTCGGCGCCCTGGCGGGCCAGCCGCACCCGGAGCCGGGAGGCGCCGGTGGCGTGCAGGGAGACGCCGGTCCACGCGAAGGGCAGGCGCGTGGTCTCGGCCCCGCCCGCCAGCAGCCCGGTCGCGTGCAGGCACGCGTCCAGCAGTGCCGGGTGCATCCCGAACCCGTCGACGGCCGTGTCCTCGGGCAGGACCACCTCGGCGTATATCTCCTCCGTCTCCTCAACGGAGCGCCAGGCGGCTGTCAGGCCCTGGAAGACCGGCCCGTACTCCAGACCGGCCTGCGCCAGCGTCTCGTACAGGCCCTCCACGCTGACCGGCTCCGCGCCACGCGGCGGCCACTGCGACAGGTCGAAGGAGGCCGACGGCACACCGGGGGCGAGCAGACCGGTCGCGTGGCGCGTCCAGGACCGCTCCTCGTCATCGGGGCGCGCGTACACGTGTACCGGACGTGTGCCGTCGTCGGCCGCCGTGCCCACCACCACCTGGACGGCGATTCCGCCCCGCTCCGGCAGCACCAGCGGCGCTTCCAGGGTCAGTTCCTCGAGCTGGTCGCTGCCGACCCGGTCGCCCGCCGCGATGGCGAGTTCGACCAGGCCGGTGCCGGGGAAGAGGACGGTGCCGCCGACCGCGTGGTCGGCCAGCCAGGGCTGTGCGGACGTGGACAGCCGGCCGGTGAGCACGACGCCGTCGCTGTCCGGGGATGTCAGTACGGCGCCGAGCAGCGGATGTGCCGCCCGGTCCAGGCCTGCGGACGCGAGGCCGCCGGTGTCCGCGCCGGCCCAGGCCTCGGCCCAGTACTCCAACGCGTCCAGCCAGTAGCGCTGGCGCTGGAAGGCGTACGTCGCCAGTTCGACGCGGCGTGCTCCGGTGCCGGCGTAGAACGCGGTCCAGTCAACAGCCCCGCCCCGTACGGCGATCCGTGCCAGCGCGGACACCGTCTCGCGGGTTTCCTCGCGCTCGCGGCGCAGGGTGGGCACGAAGGCCGCATCCTCGGCGGACTGCCGGCCCATCGCCGTCAACACCGCATCCGGCCCCAGCTCGACGAACGTACCCACACCCGCCGACTCCAACGCCCTTACGGCATCGGCGAAACGGACCGCCTCACGGACATGACGGACCCAGTACTCCGGGTCGCCCAGCTCCTCGCCGACGAGGGCGCCGGTGAGGGTGGAAACGATCGGAAGGGAGGGCTCGCCATACGTCAATTCCTGTGCGACGGCACGGAAGTCGGCGAGCATCGGCTCCATCAGCGGGGAGTGGAAGGCGTGGGACACCTTCAGACGGGTGGTCTTACGGCCCTCCGCCTCAAAGTGCGCCTTGATCCGCAGCGCTTCCGCCTCCACACCGGAGACGACCACTGCGGTGGGTCCGTTGACGGCGGCTATGCCCACGCCGTCGGCCAGCAGGGGGCGGACCTCGTCCTCGGTGGCCTGCAGGGCGACCATCGCGCCGCCCTCCGGCAGGGCCTGCATCAACCGGCCCCGCGCGGTCACGAGTTTCGCGGCATCCGCCAGGGACAGCACCCCGGACACATGCGCGGCGGCGAACTCACCGATGGAGTGCCCGGCCAGATAGTCCGGCCTGATCCCCCACGACTCCAGGAGCCGGTACAGCGCCACCTCCAGCGCGAACAACGCCGGCTGCGTGAACTCCGTACGGCTCAGCCGCCCGGCATCCTCACCCCACATCACCTCGCGCAGCGGCACATCGATCTCAGCCAGTACGGCGTCGAAGGCGTCGGCGAACACCGGGAACGCGGCATGCAGTTCACGGCCCATCCCGATCCGCTGCGCCCCCTGCCCGGTGAACAGGAAGGCCGTCTGGCCACTCCCGCGCACGCTGCCTTGCACCACTCCCGCGGCCGACCTGCCCTCGACGAAGGCGGTGAGGGCCGCCAGGAGTTCCTCGCGGTTTGCGCCGAGCACGGTGAGGCGGTAGTCCATGGGGGCTCGGTCGGTGGCGAGGGAGTAGGCGACGTCGGCGGGACGCAGTGCCGGGTCGTTTTCGACGTGTGCGCGCAGGCGTTCGGCCTGGCCGCGCAGGGCCTCGTCCGTCTTCGCCGACAGCAGCCACGGTATGGCGGGGAGGTCGCTCCCGGTGGTGGGCTCGTCGGGGACGGGGTCGGGGCTGGGGGCTTGTTCGAGGATGACGTGGGCGTTGGTGCCGCTGATTCCGAAGGAGGACACCCCCGCGCGACGCGGGCGGCCGGTCTCCGGCCAGGGCCGGGACTCCGTCAGCAGCCGCACATTGCCCTCGGACCAGTCCACCTGATGCGTGGGCTCGTCCACGTGCAGCGTCGGGGGCAGCACACCGTGCCGGATCGCCTCGACCATCTTGATGATGCCCGACACCCCGGCCGCAGCCTGCGTGTGGCCCATGTTCGACTTGATGGACCCCAACCACAACGGCTGGTCCTCGGGCCGGTCCTTGCCATATGTCGCAAGGAGGGCCTGGGCCTCGATCGGGTCGCCGAGGGTGGTGCCCGTGCCGTGCGCCTCGACCGCATCGACGTCATGGGTGGTCAGGCCGGCCGCGGTCAGTGCCTGGCGGATGACGCGGCGTTGGGCGGGGCCGTTGGGGGCGGTGAGGCCGTTGCTGGCGCCGTCCTGGTTGAGGGCGGAGCTGCGGACGACCGCGAGGACGGGGTGGCCGTTGGCGCGGGCGTCGGAGAGGCGTTCCAGCAGGAGCATGCCCACGCCCTCGCCCCAGGCCGTGCCGTCGGTGGCAGCAGCGAAGGACTTGCACCGCCCATCGGGAGCAAGCCCGCGCTGACGGCTGAACTCCACGAACGCCTCCGGCGTCGCCATCACCGCCACGCCACCGGCCAACGCCAGCGAGCACTCCCCCGAACGCAACGCCTGCGCCGCAAGATGCAGCGCCACCAGCGACGAGGAGCAGGCCGTGTCGATGGTGACGGCCGGTCCCTCCAGGCCGAAGACGTACGAGACGCGGCCCGAGGCGATGGCGCCGGTGCCGCTGTTGGCGGCGTAGTCGTGGTACATCATTCCGGCGAAGACGCCGGTGGCCGAGCCCTTCAGTGCGGCCGGGTCGATGCCGGCCCGTTCGATCGCCTCCCAGGAGGTCTCCAGCAGCAGCCGCTGCTGGGGGTCCATGCCGAGGGCTTCGTTCGGTGAGATGCCGAAGAAGGCCGGGTCGAAGTCGGCGGCCTGGTGCAGGAAGCCGCCGTGTTTGACGTAGCTGGTGTTGGGGCGTTCGGACTCGGGGTCGTACAGCTCGTCGATGTTCCAGCCACGGTTGGTCGGGAACTCCGAGACCGCGTCCACTCCGCCGGCGACCAGCCGCCACAGGTCTTCTGGGGTCTCCACCCCGCCGGGGTAGCGGCAGCTCATGCCGACGATGACGATCGGGTCGCCGTCGAGTGCGGTGGCGGTGGCCGGTGTGGGTGTGTCGGTGTCCTGGCCGGAGAGTTCTTCCAGGAGGTGGCGGGCCACGTCGGCCGGGCTGGGGTAGTCGAAGACGAGGGTGGCGGGCAGGCGCAGGCCGGTGTCGTCGTTGAGGCCGTTGCGCAGTTCGACGGCGGCCAGGGAGTCGACGCCGAGGTCGCGGAAGGCGCGTTCGGGTTCGACCGCCCGGGCGTCGGCGAAGCCGAGGACGACGGCTGCGCGGTTGAGGACGAGGTCGAGCAGGGCTTGCTGCCGCTCGTCGGCGGGCAGGGCGTCGAGGCGTTGCTTCAGTGTGGCGGTCTCGGTCCTGGTGCTGCCCGCGCTGCGCCTGCGCCGGGGGGTGGCGGGCAGGAGGGCGCGCAGCAGGGCCGGGGTGTCCTGGGTCTGGGAGCGCAGGGCGGCCAGGTCGAACTTGACGGGGACGAGGGTGGCGTCGGGGCTGTGCTGGGCGGCGTCGAAGAGGGCGAGCCCTTCGTGCGGGGCGAGGGCGTGGATGCCGCCCTGCGATATGCGGCCGCGCTCCGCGTCGTCGAGGGTGTCGGCCATGCCTCCGGCCCACAGGCCCCAGGCCAGGGACTGTGCGGGCAGTCCCTGCGTCTTGCGGTGGGCGGCGAGGGCGTCGAGGAAGGCGTTGGCGGCGGCGTAGTTGCCCTGGCCGGGGGCGCCGAGGGTGCCGGAGCCGGAGGAGAACAGGACGAAGGCGCTCAGGTTCTTGTCGGCGGTCAGGTCGTGCAGGTTGATGGCCGCGTCCACCTTCGGGCGCAGTACCGTGTCCACCCGTTCCGGGGTGAGGGAGGCGATGATGCCGTCGTCCAGGACGCCGGCGACGTGGACCACCGCGGACAGGTCAACGTCCTGGAGGAGGGCGGCGAGGGTGTCGCGGTCGGCGGCGTCGCAGGCCGCCACCGAGACGTCGGCGCCCAGCGCGGTCAGCTCGGCCGTCAACTCCGCCATCCCCGGGGCCTGTTCACCCCGGCGGCTGGTCAGCAGCAGGCTCCGCACCCCATAGGCGGTCACCAGATGCCGCGCGAACAGCCCGCCCAGCGTGCCACTCGCACCGGTCAGCAGGACCGTGCCCTCGGCCGTGAATGCGGGGGCGTGTTCGTCCGGTGTGAGGGGGGCGGGTGTCAGGCGGGCGCCGTGGGCGGTCGTGCCGCGTACGACGACCTGGGGTTCACCGGTCGCCAGGGCGAGGGCGACGGCGTCATCGACGCTGCCTTCGTCCAGGTCGACGAGGAGGAAGCGGCCCGGGTCCTCTGCCTGGGCGGAGCGGACCAGGCCCCATACGGCGGCGCCGGCCAGGTCGGTGACGTCCTCTTCCGGCAGCGCCACCGCGCCCCGGGTGACGAACACCAACTGGTCTGCGGCGGACTGCAGTTCGGCCAGTGCGCGGTGCACCGCGGAGCGCACCTGTGCGGCGTCCTTGCCGGGAGTGCTGGTGAAGACGGCGGTGGTGGGCCGCGCGTCGGACGGGACGGCCGCGAGGGGTGTCCACTCGACGTGGTAGAGCGAATCGTGGAATCCGGTCCGGGCCGCGGCGAGTTGCTCCTCGGAGATGGGCCGCAGCACCAGGGACTCGACGGTGGCCACCGGGTGACCGGCGGCGTCGGCGAGGGCGAGGGCGACGCCCGACCCGGTCGGGGTCAGGCGGACCCGTACGGCGGCGGCGCCCGCCGCGTGCAGGGTGACACCGGACCAGGCGAAGGGCAGGGCGGCCTGTCCGCCGGTCACGCCGGTGAAGCTGACGGCGTGCAGGGCCGCGTCGAGGAGGGCGGGGTGCAGGCCGAGCCGTTCCGCGTCCTTGTGTCCCTGCTCGGGGAGGGTGATCTCGGCGTAGACGCTCTCGCCGTCGCGCCAGGCGGCCTTCAGGCCCTGGAACACCGGGCCGTAGCTGAGGCCGAGTGCGGTGAGGTCCGGGTACAGCCCGGCCACGTCGAGGGGTTCGGCGCCGGGCGGCGGCCACTGGGTCAGGTCGAAGCGTCCCTGGTCCGCGCCGCGCGCGAGCACACCGGCGGCGTGCCGGGTCCACGGGGCGTCCGGCGAGGGGCGGGAGTGGACGGTCAGCGCGCGGGTGCCGGAGCCGTCGGCCGCCCCCACGGCGACCTGGACCTGGAGCGCGCCGCGCTCGGGCAGGGCAAGGGGTGCCTCGAGGGTCAGTTCCTCCAGGACGTCGCAGCCGACCTGGTCGCCGGCCCGGACGGCGAGTTCGACGAAGCCGGTGCCGGGGAACAGGACGGTGCCGCCCACCACGTGGTCGGCCAGCCAGGGCTGTGCGGACGTGGACAGCCGGCCGGTCAGCACCACGCCGTCGGTGTCGGCCAGTGTCACGGCGGCGCCGAGCAGCGGGTGGTCGGCCGCGTCGAGTCCGGCGGAGGCCACGTCGCCGGCCCCGTTCTCGGGGCTGATCCAGTAGTGGGCGCGCTGGAAGTTGTAGGTGGGCAGGTCGATCCGGGCCGCGCCGCGGCCGGCGAAGACGCCTGTCCAGTCGACGGGGACACCGCGCACATGCAGCTGTCCGACGGCCGTGAGCACGGCGGCGGCCTCTGGGCGGTCCTTGCGCAGGGCGGCCGTCAGTACCGCCGAGTCCGACTCGACGGACTGCTGCGCCATCGCGGTCAGCACACCATCGGGACCCAGCTCCAGGAACCGGGTGACTCCCTCCGACTCCAGCACCGTCACCGCGTCGGCGAAACGCACCGCCTCACGGACATGACGGACCCAGTACTCCGGATCACCCAACTCCTCGCCGACGAGGGCGCCGGTAAGAGTGGAAACAACCGGAATCGAAGGCTCGCCGTAGGTCAACTCCTGTGCGACGGCACGGAAGTCGGCGAGCATCGGCTCCATCAGCGGGGAGTGGAAGGCATGGGACACCTTCAGACGGGTGGTCTTACGGCCCTCCGCCTCGAAGTGCGCCTTGATCCGCAAAGCTTCCGCCTCAACGCCGGAGACCACCACTGCAGTGGGCCCGTTGACGGCGGCAATGCCCACGCCGTCGGCCAGCAGCGGACGGACCTCGTCCTCGGTGGCCTGCAGGGCGACCATCGCGCCGCCCTCCGGCAGCGCCTGCATCAACCGGCCCCGCGCCACCACGAGTTTCGCGGCATCCGCCAGGGACAGCACCCCGGACACATGCGCGGCAGCGAACTCACCGATCGAATGCCCGGCCAAGTAGTCCGGCTTGATCCCCCACGATTCGAGCTGCCGGTACAGCGCCACCTCCAGCGCGAACAGGGCGGGCTGGGTGAACTCCGTACGGCTCAGCCGCCCGGCATCCTCACCCCACATCACCTCGCGCAGCGGCGCATCGATCTCGGCCAGTACGGCGTCGAAGGCATCGGCGAACACCGGGAACGCGGCGTGCAGTTCACGGCCCATCCCGATGCGCTGCGCGCCCTGACCGGTGAACAGGAAGGCGGTCAGGCCGTCGGAGACGGTTCCGCGCAGTGCTTCGGGGCGGGTCTCGTCCTGGGCGAGGGCGGTGAGGGCGGTGACGGCGGCGGTGCGGTCAGGGGCGAGGACGACCGCGCGGTGTTCCAGCGCGGTGCGGGTGGTGGCGAGGGAGTGGCTCAGGTCGAGGGCGGCGAGGCCGGGGTTCTCGTCCGCGTGGGCGGCGATCCGTTCGGCCTGGGCGCGCAGGGCGTCGGCGCTGCGGGCGGAGACGAGCCAGGGCAGCGGGACGCCGGCGGGCCAGGCGGTCGGGGCCGGTGCCGGGTCGGCCTCGTCCTCGGCAGGTTCGGGGGCGGCGGGCGGTTCTTCGAGGATGAGGTGGGCGTTGGTGCCGCTGACGCCGAAGGCGGAGACGGCGGCCCGGCGCGGGTGTTCGCCGCGTGGCCAGGAGCGTTCGTCGGTGAGCAGCCGGACGTTGCCGGCGTCCCAGTCGACGTGGGTGGAGGGCTGGTCGATGTGCAGGGTGCGCGGCATGGTCGCGTGCCGCATCGCCATGACGGTCTTGATGATGCCGCCGACGCCGGCGGCGGCCTGGGCGTGTCCGATGTTCGACTTCAGGGAGCCCAGCCACAGCGGCCGCTCGGCGGGGCGTCCTTGGCCGTAGGTGGCGAGCAGGGCCTGGGCCTCGATGGGGTCGCCGAGGGTGGTGCCGGTGCCGTGGCCCTCGACCAGGTCGAGCTGGGTGGCGGAGATCCCGGCGGCGCTGAGTGCCTCGCGGATGACTCGCTGCTGGGAGGGGCCGTTGGGGGCGGTGAGGCCGTTGCTGGCGCCGTCCTGGTTGATGGCGGAGCCCTTGACGACGGCGAGGACGGGGTGGCCGTGGGCGCGGGCGTCGGAGAGGCGTTCGAGTACGAGGATGCCGGCGCCCTCGGCCCAGCCGGTGCCGTCGGCGGCGTCGGCGTAGGCCTTGGCGCGGCCGTCGGCGGCCAGGCCGCCCTGTCGGGCCATGCCGATGAAGGGGCCGGGCGTCGACATCACCATGACGCCGCCGGCCAGGGCGAGAGAGCATTCGCCCTCGCGCAGTGCCTGGGCGGCGAGGTGGACGGCGACCAGGGAGGAGGAGCAGGCGGTGTCGACGGTCACCGAGGGGCCCTCGAGGCCGAGGGTGTAGGAGACGCGGCCGGCGATGACGGCGGCGACCGCGGCGGTGCCCATGAAGGGGCCTGCTGCCTCGGGGGCGGAGTTGAGCAGGTCGCCGTAATCCTGGAAGCCGGAGCCGGCGAAGACGGCCACCTGGCCGCCACGCACCTGGTCGGCGGGGATGCCGGCCCGTTCCAGTGCTTCCCAGGACAGTTCCAGCATCAGCCGCTGCTGCGGGTCCATGGCGACGGCCTCGCGCGGGGAGATCCCGAAGAAGGCGGGGTCGAACTGTGCTGCTCCGTCGAGGAATCCGCCGCTGTGCGCGAAGTCGACGTCGTCGACGGAGTCCAGGTTCCAGCCGCGGTCGGCGGGGAAGGGGCCGACCGCGTCGACGCCGTCGGCGACCAGCCGCCACAGCTCCTCGGGGGAGGTGACCCCGCCCGGGTAGCGGCAGGTCATGGCCACGATGGCGATCGGGTCCTGCTCCCTGGCCTCGTACTCCTGGAGCCTGCGGCGGGTCTGGGCCAGGTCGGCCGTGACCCGCTTGAGGTACCCGAGGAGTTTCTGATCGTCAGCCATCTGCCCGCCTCGCAACATCCTTTGGGATACGCATGGTTCCGGTGGTTCGGGTCATCGCGTTCGGCCGGTGCCGGCGTCGATGCCAGTGCTGGTGCCTGTGCTGGTGCCTGTGCTGGTGCTGGTGCCTGTGCTGGTGCTGGTGCTGGTGCTGGTGCTGGTGCCGGGGTGGTCAGGCAAGGCCGAGCTCCTTGTCGATGAAGGAGAGGACGTCGTCGACGCTTGCGTCATCGGCGAGGTGCTCGTCCGGCGACGCCGCGGCGCCCGTCCCGGCGAGCCGGGAGGTGAGTGTCTGGAGCCGGCCGGGGATGCGGTGCCGCTCGACGTCCTCGGGCGGCAGGGCCGCCAGGGTCTCCTCCAGCCGGTCGAGTTCGGCCAGGACGGCCATCACCCCGCCGCTGTCCGTCTGCGGGCACAGTTCGTCGCGCAGGTGGGCGGCGAGGGCTGCGGGGGTGGCGTGGTCGAAGACCAGCGTGGCCGGCAGTCGCAGGCCGGTCGCGGCGGACAGGGCCTGTTTGAGGTCGGTGGCGGCCACCGAGTCGAAGCCGAGGTCGGTGAAGGGGCGTGCCGGATCCAGCGACGCGGGGTCGTCGTAGCCGAGCAGGGCCCCCACGTGAGCGCGGACCAGGTCGAGGACCGCCCGGCTCTGCTGGGCCTGGGTCAGGTCCTTCAGCCGTGCGGCGAGGGCGGGGCCCTGGGGGTCCGGGCCGCCCTGGGCCGCTGTGCCGGTGTCGGGGTCGGCCCGGGTCTCGGGTACCGCGTCGATCAGCGGGCGGGGGCGGGCCATCGTGTAGACGGGGGCGAAGCGCTTCCAGTCGATGTCGGCGACGACCAGGTGGGTCAGGTCGCGGTCGAGGATGCGGCCCAGTGCGGCGGCGGCGAGGCCGGGTTGCATCGGCGGGGTGCCGATCCGGCTGAGGGCGGCGCCGAGTTCCGCGTCGACCATGCCGCCGTCCCAGGAGCCCCAGGCGATGGAGGTGGCGGTGGCGCCGCGGGCGCGGCGGGCGTCGGCGAGTGCGTCGAGGCAGGCGTTGGCGCTGCCGTAGGCGCTCTGTCCGGTGCTGCCCCAGATCGCCGATCCGGAGGAGAACAGTACGAAGGCGTCCAGGGGGCGGTCGCCGAGCAGTTCGTCGAGGTGGCGGGCGCCGCCTGCCTTGGCGTCGGTGACGGCGGCGAATTCCTGCAGGGTCAGTTCGGACAGCGGGGCGATGCGCTGCATGACGCCGGCCGCGTGCACGACCGCGTTCAGCGGCCGGTCCTCGGGGATGGAGTCGAGCAGGCGGGCTACGGCTTCGCGGTCGCCGGCGTCGCAGGCCGCGACGGTGGCGTGGGTGCCGCGTGCGGCGAGTTCGTCGATGAGGTCGCCGACGCCGTCGGCGTCCGGTCCGCGTCGGCTGGTCAGCAGCAGGTGTTCGGCGCCGCGGTCGGCGAGCAGGCGGGCCACGTGGGCGCCGAGGCCGCCGGTGCCGCCGGTGATCAGTGTGGTGCCGCGGGGTGTCCAGTCGCGGACGGCGGGCTGTTCGGCGAGCGGGGTGCGGACCATACGGCGGCCGAGTACGGCCTTGTCGCGCAGGGCGAGTTGGTCCTCGTCGCCGGGGTCGGCCAGTACCCGGCACAGCCGGCGTACCGCGTCCTCGTCGACGGTGGCGGGCAGGTCGACCAGGCCGCCCCAGCGTTCGGGCAGTTCGAGTGCGAGGGCGGAGCCCAGGCCCCAGACGGCTGCCTGGGCCGGGTCGGCCGTGCTCTGGCCGGGTCCGGCGGCGACCGCTTGCGCGGTGACGCACCACAGCGGGGCGCCGAGGCCGGCGTCCTGCAGGGCCTGCACCAGGGTGACGGTGGCGGCGGTGCCGCGCGTCAGGGAGCCGTGGCGCGGGTGGGGGCGGTCGTCGAGGGCGAGCAGGGAGAGGGTGCCGGCCAGGTTGGTGTAGGCGCGCAGTTGTCCGGCCAGTGCCTCGCGGTCCTGGTCGCCGACCTCCAGCCGTACGGTCCATACGCCCTGGGCGGCGAGTCCTTCGGTGAGCGCGCGCACCCGCGGGTCGTGGGTGCGGCCCTCGGGGACGGCGAGCAGCCAGGTTCCGTCGGGTGTGTTTCGTGCGGTGTCCGGGAGGTGCACGGGCTGCCAGTCGACGCGGTAGCACCAGGCGTCGGTGCGGGCCTGGTCGCGCTGCTTGTGGCGCCAGTCGTTCAGGGCGGGCAGTACCTTCTCCAGGAGGGGCGCGGGGATGCCGGTCCGGTCGGCCAGTACGTCGGTGTCCGTGCGCTCCAGCGCATGCCAGACGGCGGTGTCCACGGCGTCTGCGGCCGGCGGCGCGGCCGGGGTGGCGGTGGCCTCCGGGTCGCGCCAGAACCAGCGTCGCTGGAAGGCGTAGGTGGGCAGGTCGACCCGGGTGGCCCCGCGCCCGGCGAAGAAGGCCCGCCAGTCGACGCGGACGCCTCGGCAGTGGGCCAGCGCGACGGCGGTGACCAGTTCGTTCTCCTCGTCGCGGTCGCGGCGCAGCAGCGGCACGAAGTGGCCTTCGGTGTTCTGCCCGCCCATCGCGCTCAGGGCCGCGTCCGGGCCGAGTTCGAGGTAGGTGGTGACGCCCTTGCCGGCCAGTGCCTGCACGGCGTCGGTGAAGCGGACGGTCTCAAGGACGTGGCGGACCCAGTACTCCGGGTCGCGCAGTTCCTCGCTGACGAGGGTGCCGGTGAGGGTGGAGACGATCGGGATGGAGGGCTCGCCGTACGTCAATTCCTGTGCGACGGCACGGAAGTCGGCGAGCATCGGCTCCATCAGCGGGGAGTGGAAGGCGTGGGACACCTTCAGACGGGTGGTCTTACGGCCCTCCGCCTCGAAGTGCGCCTTGATCCGCAAGGCTTCCGCCTCAACCCCGGAGACGACCACTGCGGTGGGTCCGTTGACGGCGGCTATGTCCACGCCGTCGGCCAGCAGCGGACGGACCTCGTCCTCGGTGGCTTGGAGGGCGACCATCGCGCCGCCCTCCGGGAGGGCCTGCATCAACCGGCCCCGCGCGGTCACGAGTTTCGCGGCGTCCGCCAGGGACAGCACCCCGGACACATGCGCGGCGGCGAACTCGCCAATGGAGTGCCCGGCCAGGTAGTCGGGCCTGATCCCCCACGACTCCAGGAGCCGGTATAGCGCCACCTCCAGCGCGAACAGCGCCGGCTGCGTGAACTCCGTACGGCTCAGCCGCCCGGCATCCTCACCCCACACGACCTCGCGCAGCGGCACATCGATCTCAGCCAGCACCGCATCGAAAGCCTCGGCGAACACCGGGAACGCGGCGTGCAGTTCACGGCCCATCCCGATGCGCTGCGCGCCCTGACCGGTGAACAGGAAGGCGGTCAGGCCGTCGTCGCGTGAGGCGCTGCTTTGGACGATGCCGGGTGAGGGGCGGTCCTCGGCGAGGGCGGTGAGGCGGCGCAGGAGTTCGGTGCGGTCGCCGGCGATGACGGCGGCCCGGTCGGGCAGGGCGGTGCGGGTGGTGGCCAGGGTGTGGCCGAGGTCGAGGAGGGTGGGCCGGTCGTCGGCGTCGGCGCGGGCGAGCAGGAGGCGTGCCTGGTCGCGCAGGGCGTCGGGTCCCTTGGCGGAGAGCAGGACGGGGACGGTCTTGGCGTCGCCGGTGGCGGGTTGCTGCGGGGGGAGTTCCTCGGCGGGTGGGGCCTCTTCGATGATGACGTGGCCGTTGGTGCCGCTGAAGCCGAAGGAGGAGATGCCGGCGCGGCGCGGGCGGCCCGGGGTGGCGGGCCAGGGCTGGGCCTCGGTCAGCAGCCGTATGGCGCCCTCCGCCCAGTTGACCTTGGTGCTGGGTTCGTCGACGTGCAGGGTTTGGGGCAGCACGTCGTGGTGCATTGCCTCGACGACCTTGATGATGCCGCCGACGCCGGCGGCGGCCTGGGCGTGTCCGATGTTCGACTTCAGGGAGCCCAGCCACAACGGCCGCTCCGCGGGGCGGTTTTGGCCGTAGGTGGCGAGCAGGGCCTGGGCCTCGATGGGGTCGCCGAGGACGGTGCCGGTGCCGTGTGCTTCGACGGCGTCGACGTCGGCGGCGGTCAACTGGGCGGAGGCGAGGGCCTGTTGGATGACCCGGCGCTGGGAGGGGCCGTTGGGGGCGGAGATGCCGTTGCTGGCGCCGTCCTGGTTGACGGCGGAGCCGCGGACGACGGCGAGGACGGGGTGGCCCTGGGCGCGGGCGTCGCAGAGGCGTTCCACCAGCAGCATGCCGACGCCTTCGCCCCAGCCGGTGCCGTCGGCGGCGTCGGCGAAGGACTTGCAGCGGCCGTCCGGGGACAGGCCGCGGTCCTGGCTGAAGCCGACGAAGGCGTGCGGGTGGGCCATGACGGTCGCGCCGCCGGCGAAGGCGAGGGTGCAGTCGCCCGCGCGCAGGGCCTGGACCGCCAGGTGCAGGGCGACCAGGGAGGAGGAGCAGGCGGTGTCGACGGTGACGGCCGGCCCTTCCAGGCCCAGGGTGTAGGCGATGCGGCCGGAGGCGACGCTGGCCAGGCTGCCGGTGCCGCCGCCGACGAGGTAGTCGTGGTAGACGACGCCGACGAAGACGCCGGTTTTGGTCTCCTTGAGGGTGAGCGGGTCGATGCCCGCGCGTTCCAGGGATTCCCAGGCGGTCTCCAGCAGCAGCCGCTGCTGCGGGTCGGTCTCCTTGGCCTCTTTGGGGCTCATCTTGAAGAAGTCGGCGTCGAAGTATCCGGCGTCGTGCAGGAACCCGCCCTCGCGGCTGTAGGTCTTGCCGGGGGTGGCGGGCTGGGGGTCGTAGAGGTTCTCGGTGTCCCAGCCGCGGTTGTCGGGGAAGGTGGAGATGGCGTCCTGGCCGCGGTCCACGAGGTTCCACAGCGCCTCGGGCGAGTTGACGTCGCCGGGGTAGCGGCAGCTCATGGCCACGATGGCGATCGGCTCGTGGTTCTTGGCCTCGACCTCGCGCAGCCGCCGTTTGGTCTGCTGGAGATCGGCCGTGGCGCGCCTGAGGTAGTCACGAAGTTTGTCGTCAGTCCCCATCGCTCATGAACCAATCTCGAGGTTGTCCAGTGCCTGGAAGAGCTCGTCGTCGGTGGCCGTGGTGAGGTCGTCCTGTGGCTGTTGTTCGGCGGCCGTGTCCCGGGTGTCGCGCCAGGCACGCAGCAGGGCCTCGATCCGGGTGGTGACGCGGGTGGTGTCGCCGTTGAGTTCGGGGGCGGTCGACAGGACCGTTTCGAGGCGGTCGAGTTCGGCGAGGAGTGAATGGGCCGCTCCGGTCCCGGCCGCCGTGTCCGTCTGGAGCAGCAGGGCTGCCACTGCCTGGGAGTTGGGGTGGTCGAAGGCGAGGGTGGCCGGCAGTCCTTGTCCGGTGAGGCGGGTGAGGCGCTTGTGGAGTTCGCCGGCTGCCACGGAGTCGAAGCCGAGTTCGGTGAAGGCGCGGTCGGCTTCGACGGCGTCGGCCGATTCGTGGCCGAGGACCGCGGCGACCTGGTTGCGCACCAGGGCCAGGGCGGCCCGTTCCCGCTCGCCGTCGGGCAGGGCGAGGATCTCTTGCCAGCGCCCGGTGTCGGCGTCCTCCTGCTCGGGGGCGCCGGCGGTGCCGATGACGACGACGCCATCGCCGCCGGTCTCGGCGAGCCAGTAGGAGCGGTGCTGGAAGGCGTAGGTGGGCAGTTCGGTCCGGCGGGCCGGGTGTCCGACGAAGTACGCCGTCCAGTTCACGGTGGTGCCGCGGCAGTGGGCCAGTGCGAGGGCCGAGGCCAGTTCCCGGCGTTCTTCGCGGCCTCGGCGCAGGGTGGCCACGAACACGGCGTCGGTCTCTTCGCGGCCGCTGAGGCAGTCGGGGCCGGTCGCGGTCAGTGCGGCGTCGGGGCCGATCTCCAGGAAGGTGCCGACGTGTTGTGCGGCCAGCTGGGCGACGGCGTCGGCGTGGCGGACGGTGGCGCCGATGTGCCGGACCCAGTACTCGGGGGTGGCGATCTCGTCGGCGTCGATGAGCAGGCCGGTGACGGTGGAGACGATCGGGATGGTGGGGGTGGCGTAGGTCAGTTCCCGGGCCACCGTGAGGAAGTCGTCGAGGATCGGTTCCATGAGCGGGGAGTGGAAGGCGTGGGAGACCTTCAGGCGGGTGGTCTTGCGGCCTTCCGCCTCGAAGTGCGCCTTGATCCGCAGCGCTTCCGCCTCCACACCCGAAACGACCACCGCGGTGGGTCCGTTGACGGCGGCGATGCCCACGCCGTCGGCCAGCAGGGGGCGTACCTCGTCCTCGGTGGCCTGCAGGGCGACCATCGCGCCGCCCTCCGGCAGGGCCTGCATCAACCGGCCCCGCGCGGTCACGAGTTTCGCGGCATCCGCCAGGGACAGGACCCCGGAGACATGCGCGGCGGCGAACTCGCCGATGGAGTGCCCGGCCAGGTAGTCGGGCTTGACGCCCCACGATTCGAGGAGCCGGTACAGCGCCACTTCCAGGGCGAACAGGGCGGGCTGGGTGAACTCCGTACGGCTCAGCCGTTCGGCGTCCTCACCCCACATGACTTCGCGCAGCGGCAGCGGTTCCAGTTCGGCCAGTACGGCGTCGAAGGCGTCGGCGAACACCGGGTGGGCGGCGTGCAGTTCACGGCCCATCCCGATGCGCTGCGCGCCCTGTCCGGTGAACAGGAAGGCGAGTTTGCGGCCGGAGGTGCGGGATCGGTCGCGTACGGCGGTGGCGGGGAGGTCGCCCTCGGCCAGGGCGGTGAGGGCGCGCAGGGCCTGTTCGCGGTCTTCGGCGAGTACTGCGGCGCGGTGTTCGAAGGCGGTGCGTTCGACGGCGAGGGTGTGGGCGATGTCCGGTGCGTCGGCGTCGGGGTGGGTGGCGAGCCAGGCGGCGAGTTTGGCGGCCTGGCCGCGCAGGGCCTGCGGGGTGCGGCCGGACAGCAGCCAGGGCAGGGCGCCGGTGGTGCTCTCGCCGGTGTCGGGGGACGCAGGTGTGGTTGCTTCGGCGGGCTCGGGGGGTGCCTGTTCGACGATGACGTGGGCGTTGGTGCCGCTGATGCCGAAGGAGGAGACCGCGGCGCGGCGGGGTGCGTCGCCGGCCGGCCAGTCGCGGGCGTCGGTGAGCAGCTGCAGGTTGCCCTGGGTCCAGTCCACCTTGTGGGAGGGGGTGTCCGCGTGCAGGGTCTTGGGCAGG
The DNA here is from genome assembly GCF_040606085.1 of Streptomyces sp. NPDC005485. Lineage (NCBI taxonomy): Bacteria > Bacillati > Actinomycetota > Actinomycetes > Kitasatosporales > Streptomycetaceae > Streptomyces > Streptomyces sp. NPDC005485. The sequence goes on from NZ_JBEXDZ010000125.1 coordinate 18,206, forward strand.
ATGCCGTGCCGGATCGACTCGATGGCCTTGATGAGTCCGGCGGCGCCGGCGGCGGCCTGGGTGTGTCCGATGTTGGACTTGATGGAGCCGAGGTAGACCGGCCGCTCCGCGGGGCGGTCCTGGCCGTAGGTGGCGAGCAGGGCCTGGGCCTCGATGGGGTCGCCGAGGGTGGTGCCGGTGCCGTGGGCCTCGATGACGTCGACGTCGGCTGTCTGGAGCCCGGCGTTGGCCAGGGCCTGGCGGATGACGCGCTGCTGGGCGGGGCCGTTGGGGGCGGAGATGCCGTTGCTGGCGCCGTCCTGGTTGACGGCGCTGCCCTTGATGACGGCGAGGACGGGGTGGCCGTGGGCGCGGGCGTCGCAGAGGCGTTCCACCAGGAGCAGGCCGACGCCTTCGGCGAAGCCGGTGCCGTCGGCGTCCTCGGCGAAGGAGCGGCAGCGGCCGTCGCGGGACAGGCCCTGCTGGAGACCGAATTCGACGAGGACCTCGGTGGTGGCCATCACGGTGACGCCGCCGGCCAGGGCGAGGGTGCATTCGCCCGAGCGCAGGGCCTGGATCGCCAGGTGCAGGGCGACCAGGGAGGAGGAGCAGGCGGTGTCGACGGTGACGGCGGGGCCTTCCAGGCCGTAGGTGTAGGACAGGCGGCCGGAGTTGATGGAGCCGGTGGCGCGGGAGTTGGCGTAGTCGTGGTACATCGCGCCGGTGAACACGCCGGTGCGGCTGCCGCGCAGGGCGGCCGGGTCGATGCCGGCGCGTTCGAAGATCTCCCAGGAGGTTTCCAGCAGCAGGCGCTGCTGGGGGTCCATGCCGAGGGCTTCGTTGGGGCTGATGCCGAAGAACTCGGCGTCGAAGTCGGCGGCGTCGTAGAGGAATCCACCGGAGCGGGTGTAGGTGCGGCCGGGGGTGCCGGGTTCGGGGTGGTAGACGCCCTCGAGGTCCCAGCCGCGGTCGGTGGGGAACGCGTCGACGGTTTCGGCGCCGTCGGCGACCAGTCGCCACAGGTCCTCGGGGCTGTGCACGCCGCCGGGGTAGCGGCAGGCCATGGCGACGACGGCGATCGGCTCGTCGGCGGCGGCCTGGGTGGTGAGGGGGGCGGGGGCGGGGGTGGTGGCGCCGAGTGCGGTCGCCTTGAGGTGCTGGGCGGCGGCCCGGGCGGTGGGGTGGTCGAAGACCAGGGTGGCGGGCAGGCGCAGGCCGGTGGTGGCGCTGAGCCGGTTGCGCAGTTCGACGGCGGTCAGGGAGTCGAAGCCGAGTTCCTTGAAGGCGCGGTCGGCTTCGACGGCGTCGGCGGAGTCGTGGCCCAGGACGTCGGCGACGTGTGAGCGGACGAGGTCGAGCAGGAGGGTGTCGCGCTCGGGTTCGGGCAGCCGGGCCAGCCGGTCGGCCAGCGAGCCGCCGGCCGCGCCGGCGGTGGCGGTCTTGCGGACGGGGACGCGGACGAGTTCGCCGAGGATGCGGTGCAGGCTGCCGGCGCCGGCCTGGGCGCGCAGGGCGGCAAGGTCGAGGCGGATCAGCAGCAGCAGCGGGTCGTCGAGGGTGAGTGCCTGGTCGAACAGGGCGAGGCCCTCGGCGGTGGTCATGGCGGGGAAGCCCTGGCGGCGCAGGCGTTCGGTGGCGGCCTCGTCGAGGTCGCCGGTCATGCCGGTGGCCTCGGCCCACAGGCCCCAGGCCATGGAGGTGGCGGGCAGCCCGGCGGCGTGGCGGTGGGCGGCGAGCGCGTCGAGGAAGACGTTGGCGGTGGCGTAGTTGGCCTGTCCGGCGGCGCCGAGCGTGCCGGCGGCGGAGGAGAACAGGGCGAACAGCTTCAGGTCGCAGTCGGCGGTGAGTTCGTGCAGGTGCCAGGCGGCGTCGGCCTTGGGGGCCAGGACGGTGTCGAGGCGCTGGGGGGTGAGGGCGGCCACGGTGGCGTCGTCGAGGACGCCGGCGGCGTGGATGACGGCGGTGAGGGGGTGGGCGTCGGGGATGGTGGCGAGCAGGCGGGCCAGCGCGTCGCGGTCGGCGACGTCGCAGGCGGCCAGGGTGACGGTGGCGCCGGCGGCGGTGAGGCTCTCGTGCAGTTCGGTGGCGCCGGGGGCGTCGGCGCCGCGCCGGCTGGTGAGCAGCAGGTGCCGGGCGCCGTGCTCGGTGACGAGGTGGCGGGCGAGGAGGGCGCCCAGGCCGCTGGTGCCGCCGGTGATCAGGACGGTGCCCTCGGGGTCGGGTGCGCTGGACCCGGCCGCGGTGTCGGCGTCGGTGTCGGTGGTGCGGGTGAGGCGGGGGGCGTAGGGGGTGCCGTCACGCAGGGCGAGTTCGGGTTCGCCGGTGGCCAGGGCGGCGGGCAGGGCCTGGCGGGAGGCGTCGGTGTCGTCCAGGTCGGCGAGGGTGATCAGGCCGGGGTTTTCCGCCTGTGCGGCGCGCAGCAGGCCCCAGGCGGGGGCGAGGGTGAGGTCGGGTGCGGTGTGGTCGTCGGGGGCGGTGACGGCGCCGTGGGTGATGACGGCCAGGTGGGCGTCGGCGTAGCGGTCCTCGCCCAGCCAGCTCTGCACGAGGTGCAGGGCGCGGTGGGCGGTGGCGCGGACGGCGTCGGGGGTGTTCTGGGCGTCGGGTGCCGGCAGTTCGAGGGCCACGAGGGCGGGGACGGGCTGCGTGGGGTCGAGGTCGTCCAGGCTGTGGACGTGGACGGGTGCGGCCTGGGGGGTGGTGGCGTCCAGCGGCAGGGCGCTCCAGGTGCGGCGGTAGGGCAGTTCGCGGCGTTGCCCGGCGGTTTCGAGCTGGCCGGCCTGGACGGCGCGGGCCACGATGGACTCGACGCTGATGACGGGGCTGCCGCCGGCGTCGGCGGCGTCCAGGCGGGTGTTGCCGCGGGCGTCGGTGAGCAGGCGGACGCGCAGGGCGGTGGCGCCGACGGCGTGCAGCTGGACGCCGGTCCAGGCGAAGGGCAGGACCGTTTCTGTGGTGTGGGTGTCCTGGGCGGCGACGAGTTCGGCGTGCAGGCAGGCGTCCAGCAGGGCCGGGTGCAGGCCGAAGGCCTGGGCGTCGCCGTGTGCCTGCTCGGGCAGGGTGACCTCGGCGAACACTTCCTCGCCGCGTTTCCACACCGCGCTCAGGGCCTGGAAGACGGGGCCGTAGGCGTAGCCCCGGCCGAAGAGGCGGTCGTAGGCGCCGTCCAGGCCGATCGGCTCGGCGCCGGGGGGCGGCCACTGGGTGAGGTCGACGCCGGCGTCGAAGGGCTGCGCGCTCAGTGTGCCGGAGGCGTGGCGGGTCCAGGGCTGGTCCTCGCCGTCGGCGCGGGAGTGGATGCTCAGCGGGCGGGCGCCTTGGCCGTCGGGGGCGCCGAGCGCTACCTGCAGGGCCACTCCCCCGCGTTCGGGCAGCACCAGCGGGGCGTGCAGGGTCAGTTCGTCCAGGGTGGCGCAGCCGGCCTGGTCGCCGGCCCGGACGGCCAGTTCGACGAAGGCGGTGCCGGGCAGCAGGACGGTGCCCAGTGCCTCGTGGTCGGCCAGCCAGGGGTGGGTGCTCAGCGAGAGCCGGCCGGTGAAGACGTGCCCGCCGGACTCGGCGCTCTCCACGGCGGCGGCCAGCAGCGGGTGTTCGACACCCATCTGGCCGAGGTCGGGCACCCCGCCGCCGACGGTGGGCACCTTGCGCCAGTAGCGCTTGCGCTGGAAGGCGTAGCTGGGCAGGTCGGTGGTGCGGGCGTCGGTGTGGTCGAAGAAGGTGGCCCAGTCCACCGGGGCGCCGCGCACCCAGGCCTCGGCGAGCGAGGTGGCGAAGCGGAGCAGGCCGCCCTCCTTGCGGCGCAGCGAGCCGACCACGCCGGCCTGTTTCTCGGCGGCGTCGACGGATTCCTGTACGCCGGTCTTGAGGAGGTGGTGGGCGGTGGGTTCGACGAACAGGGTGAAGCCGTCGCGCAGCAGGGCCTTGGTGGCTTCGTCGAAGCGGACGGTGCGGCGCAGGTTGGTGTACCAGTAGGCGGCGTCCAGGGCGGCGGTGTCGAGGAGGTCGCCGGTGACGGTGGAGTAGAACGGCAGCCGGGTGGAGCGGGGTGCGACGGGGGCGAGGATCTCCTGGAGCTGGTCCTCGATCTCCTCGACGAAGTGGGAGTGGGAGGCGTAGTCCACCGGGATGCGGCGGACGCGCAGGCCTTCCTCGGTCAGTTCGGCGAACAGTTCGTCCAGGGCGTCGCTCTCGCCGCAGACGACGGCGGTGGAGGTGCCGTTGACGGCGGCCAGTTGCAGGCGGCCGTCCCAGCGGGCCAGGCGGGGGGAGGTGGCGGCGGCGGACAGCGGTACGGACATCATGCCGCCCTTGCCGGCCAGCCGCTGTTTGATGAGCCGGCTGCGCAGGGCGACGACGCGGGCGCCGTCCTGCAGGGAGAGCGCTCCGGCGACGGTGGCGGCGGCGATCTCGCCCTGGGAGTGGCCCACGACCGCGGCGGGTTCGACGCCGTAGGAGCGCCACAGGGCGGCGAGGGAGACCATCACGGCCCACAGCACCGGCTGGACGACGTCGACCGGTTCCAGGCCGGGCTGGCCCTGTTGGCCGCGCAGGACGCCGATGAGGTCCCAGTCGACGAACTCGGCGAGCGCCTGGGCGCAGGCGGTCAGCTGGGCGGCGAACACCGGTGACTGGTCGAGCAGTTCGACGGCCATGCCCTCCCACTGCGAGCCCTGGCCGGGGAAGACGAACACGGTCCGCGGTTCGCCGCCGCCCGCCGCGCCGCTGACCGCCAGGGCTCCGGTGCCGGTGGCGGCGAAGGAGGCGAGGGAGGTGAGCAGGCTGTCATGGTCGGTGCCGAGCACCACCGCGCGGTGCCCGAGCTGGGCGCGGGTGGTGGCCAGTGACAGGCCGATGTCGCCCGGGCGCTGCCCGGGCCGCTCGCTCAGGTGTGTGTGCAGCTTGTCGGCCTGTGCCCGCAGCGCGTTCGCGCTCTTTCCCGAGACGATCCACGGAATCACCCCCGAGAATTCCTCAGCGCCCACTCGGGCCACCCCCTCGACTCCGTGTCGCATTGTTTGCATTTTGTTGTGGCTGTGGACGGCCACGACGCTACTCATACGGTCCCCGGGGGCCAACCCCAGAGGTGGTCACCGGCCCCCCTAACCAGCGGGCCGGGGCCGGGTTTTCGAGAAAATTCCCGGGCACCCTGGACGGGTACCCGGGAAACAAGCGGGATCAGTTCCCGGAAACGGCGTGATCGATTTCCTGCGCGGGTGCGTCCAGAATGTCGCCGAATTCGGGGAACTGGGCTATTGCTTGAGCCGCGGTCAATTGCGGCAGGCGGGGGCCGCGCAGCAGGGCCAGCAGATTCGCTGGCGCGAAGATGGCCAGGGGTGAGCCGGACAGGGCGGCGGCGTTGAACACCGCCTCGGCGACCCGCCCGTTCTCCGCGGCGACCTTGGTGATGCGCTCGTTGAGGCGTTGCTGGGAGGGGCTGGGGCGGCGCTTGGCGTTGGACTGCACGTCGGGGAAGAAGTGGTCCTGGGTGGTGGCCGCCATCCACGGTGCGACGGCGATCTTGGCGAGGGCCTTTTGGGCCTTGCGGGACAGGCCGGGGCGCAGGCCGCGGTGGCGGCGCAGCGTCTCGCGCAGGGCGACGGCCTGGCGGGCGGCCTGGGACATGCCGGTGCCGTAGTTCGGGTTGGGTGCCATCAGCGAGTCGCCGGTGGCGAGGAAGCCCTCCGGGACGGGCAGCTTCTCGTAGTAGCGGCGGCGGTTGGCCATGCCCCGGTAGGGGCGGATCTCGGAGACCGGCCGGGCCTTGTCGATGAGCTCGGCGATGACCGGGTGGCGGGTGGCGCGCGCGAACTCCACGAAGCCCTCCTCGTCGGTGGGCGGCACGGCGCCGCGGGTGCCGAAGAGGGTGACGATCCAGCGGCGGCCCTCGTTGGGCAGCAGCGCCGCGCCGCGGCCGGGCTTGCCGGTGCCGGCCTGGGCCTGGATGAGCACGCCGGGGAAGTCCTCACGCAGGCCGGGCGGTGCTTCGAACACCCGGCTGGCGTAGGCGAATCCGCCGTCCACGACCTCCTCGTAGACCGCCGGCACGCCGAGGGCGGCGAGCCAGTCGGGGGCCTTGGAGCGGCGGCCGGTGGCATCCACCACGAGGTCGGCGTCAAGGGTCTGCTCGTCCTCGCCGGCCGGCTGGATACGGACCCCGGTGACCCGCTCGGCGCTGCCGGTCAGGCCCGTCACCCGGGTGCCCTGCAGCACGGTGATCCGCTCGTTTGCCAGGGCCCGGCCGCGCACCACGTGGTCGGTCAGGTCGCGGCTGCACAGCAGCACGTACGCGGAGCTGGGCTGGCGGCGAAACCAGCCCTCGCCGGAGCGGGTCAGGTTTCCGGAGGGCAGCGAGCGGCGCTTGGCGCCGGCCGCCTGCAGTTCCCCGGTGATGCCGGGCAGCAGGGATTCCAGCGCCTCGACGCCCCCGCGCATGAACATGTGGTTGTGGTGGCCCTGCGGCAGCCCGCGCCGGGGGGCGGGGGTGTCGGGGTAATAATCGCTGTCGACGATGGTGACGGCGTCGGCCGATCGGCTCAGCGCGACCGCGGCGAGCACCCCCGCCATTCCGCCACCGAGCACTACTGCCCTGGTCATTGCGCGCTTCCTTCCTGCACTGCCGGTGGTTCTCGCTACGGTGCGTGCCGCTGTTGGCTGGGTGGTCAGTTGTCGATCCCGCACGTGGCGAGGTAGGTCGTCATGCGCCGCTGGGCCAGGGCGGGGTCGGGGAAGAGGCCGAGGGTGTCGGCGAGCCGGTAGGCGGTCGCCAGGTGCGGCACGGAGCGGGCCGCCTGCTCGCCCCACACCATCCGGGAGTGGCTCGCGTGGCCGGCCAGCCAGCCGAGGAAGACCAGGCCCGTCTTGAAGAAGAGGGTGCTGCGCAGCGGTCCCGCGAAGACGTGCCGGTTGAGTACGAGCGTCTCCTCCAGCAGGGCGCGGGCGCCGGCGTCGTCGCCGTCGTCCAGGGCGCGCAGCGCCTGCGCGGCCAGCGGTGCGACCGGGTCGAACACCGGGGACAGTGCGTCGCTGAAGCCCTGTTCGTCGCCCAGCAGCAGCTCGGGGTAGGCGTCGGTGTCGCTGGTGTAGAAGCGCACGCCCTGCGGCAGGCGGCGGCGCAGCTCGATCTGGCGCTCCACGCTCAACGGGGCGAGCTTGACGCCGTCGACCTTGTCCGGGTGCTGCTTGACCAGGTCGATCAGGGCGTCGTAGGCGGCGTCCAGGTCCTGGTGGCCGAAGTAGCCCGCGTGGAAGGGGATCCACTCGGGCAGGATCCAGTGGATGACGGCCGGCTTGGTCGCCTGGCGCAGGAGGCTGCCGTACACCTCGGCGTAGTCGTCGGGGCCCTGCGCCACGGCGGCCAGTTGCGGGCTGCACATGATGATGGCCTGCGCGCCGGCCTCCTCGACGACCTCCAGCTGCTGCTCGAAGGCCGCGGCGACGTCCTTGAGGGAGTGCTGGGCGAACGGGTCGAGCTGGTCGGTGGTGATGGCCGCGGCCAGCCGGCCGCCGACCGCGCGGGCCTCGGCGCCGGAGCGGCGGATCAGCTCCGCGGCGCCCGGCCAGTCCAGGCCCATGCCGCGGTGGGAGGTGTCCAGCGCCTCGGCGACGGTGTAGCCGTGCGCCCACAGGTGGCGCCGAAAGGCGAGGGTGGCGTCCCAGTCCAGGCGCTGCTCGGGCGGCGGGCCGACCGGCGGCCCGAACGGCTCGTTGGCGGCCAGCGGATCACCGACGACGTGTGCCGTCGCAAGGATGGACCGCTTGCGGAACGGGGTGGCCACCGCGGTGAATTCACGCGGGGACGGGTTGGGCCGGTACGACGTGAGCGTACCGTCCGGCTCCGGCAGTTTTATCATCGCTTCAGCTCCGAGACCTCACTGGAATCCACTGGCGATTCATTAAATCCAGCCGCCTCTTGGCCACTCCAGACGACCGACCCCCTAAGTCACCGGCAGCTCCCCCTAGTTTCCCGCGGAGGCGTTCGGCCGGAAATGCTTAGGGGGTCGTGGCACTGGATACGGCGGGCGCGGTTGTGACTTCATGGAATAGCGGTCGGCCGGCTTGCGGTTCGCCGCGTTCTCACTGGCCGTCAGACGTTGGAAGGTAACTATGTGGAAGTTTGAACACAGCGTGGAGGCCAAGGCCACTCCGGCGGCGGTGTGGGCCCGCTACACCGACCTGCCGTCCTGGCGCGACTGGTACAACGACGTCAGCACGATCCGTGTGCAGGGCCCGTTCGTCTCCGGCGCCAAGGGTGTCATCGAGCAGGACCCGGAGCAGGGCCACCACCCGCAGCCGGTGCCCTTCACCCTCGTCGACGTCGTCGAGAACGAGGGCTTCACCCTGGAGTGCATGGCGCCGACCTCCGAGTCGGGCGTGAAGGACGAGACGTTCCTGCGCACCAGCCTGCGTGCCGTCGACAACGGCAAGGGCGGTGTGACGATCACCCACTCGGCGATCCTCGACGGTCCGCAGAGCGCCGAGGTCGGCGAGGCGATCGGCAAGTTCCTCAGTTCCAACCTGGTGCTGGGGCTGGAGCGGCTGGCCAAGGTGGTCGAGACCGCCTGACCTTGCCGCGCACCCTCTCCTGATCCCCGGCCGCCCGCCGTCCCCCGCGGGCGGCCGGTGTCCTGCGCGCCCTCGGACGGCGGGGGCGCGCACACGCCGACGGCCCGCACCCTTTTGTCTTCCTCAGGGAAGAAGGGTGCGGGCCGCCGGCACGCTGCGGCTGCCGCTCAGGTCGCGGTGACGGTGATGGCGGACACCGGGCAGAAGTCGGCGGCCTCCTCGGTGGCCGCGTGCAGTTCGGCGGACGGGCTGTCGGACACCAGCGTCACCCGGCCGTCCGTGCTGCTCTGTTCGAAGACCTCGGGGACCGCGAGCGCGCAGGAGCCGGAGCCCACGCACCGCCCGCGGTCGGCAAAGACCCGCATCTCGCGTCCTTTCACCAGGTGACGGGCAGTTCGTGCAGACCGTAGATGTGGCCGCCGTGCATGAACGACAGCTCCTCGACCTCGCAGGCCGTGCGCAGGGTGGGGATCCGCTTCAGCAGCGTGCTGAAGACGATCTCCAGCTGGACCCGGGCGAGGTTGGCGCCCAGGCACTGGTGGGCGCCGTAGCTGAAGGCCAGGTGGTTCTTGGAGTCGCGGTGGATGTCGAGGGCCTGCGGGTTGTCGAAGACCGTCTCGTCCCAGTTCGCCGCGCCGTTGCTGGCGATGACGCCCTCGCCCGCGCGGATGGTGATCCCGCCGACCTCGATGTCGGCGCTCGCCACCCGGACGGTCGCGGAGTCCGCGATGGACAGGTAGCGCAGCAGTTCGTCGACGGCCTTGCGGGTCAGTGACGGGTCGGCGCGCAGTTCGTCGGCCACCTCGGGATTCTGCAGGAGCACCAGGGTGCCCAGGCCGATCATGTTGGCGGTGGTGTCGAAGCCGGCCACCACCAGCAGCCTGGCGATGGACACCAGGTCGGCCAGTTCGAGGCGGGACTCCTCGCGGTTCTTGACGACCAGGCGGCTGAGCAGGTCGTCGCCCGGCTCCTGTTCCTTCTTCTCGATCAGCCGGCCGAGGAAGCCGTCCATCTCGGTGTAGAGAACCGTGATCTCCTCCTGGGTGGAGTCCCGGTTCATGGTGACCTCGGAGTAGCGCCGGAAGTAGTCGATGTCCTCCGGGTCGGCGCCGAGCATCTCGCAGAACAGCAGCGAGGGGACCGGCGCGGCCAGTTCCTTGACCAGGTCCACGGGGCCGCCGGCGGCGAGCATGGCGTCGATCCGCTCGTCCACGATCTGCTGGATGCGCGGCTTGAGGGACTGGATACGGCGGGCGGTGAACTCGGGGATGACCAGGCGCCGCTGAGTGGTGTGCTCGGGCGCGTCGAGCGCGGAGAAGGGGAACTTGACGAACTGCAGCACCTCTTCGGGCACCGCGAACTGCAGCGGGTAGCCGGGCGCCTTGGCGTTGGAGCTCATCGCCGGGTCACCGAGGACCTTCTTCACGTCCTCGTAGCGGGTGAGCAGCCAGGCCTCCTTGCCGGACAGCCGCAGCCGGACCCTGGTCGCCGGGTGCTGCGGGCGCAGCTGGGCGTACTCGTCGGGTGTGCTGAGCGGGCAGGAGCGGATGAAGGGGAAGTCCAGCGCGGCACTGTCGTCGCTGGCGGAAGGAGTGGCATGGGCCGGGCACTGACTGGTCTCGGCCTGGGCGACGTCGGACATGACGTTCGGTGTCCTCTCGGGGCTGGAATGGGAGCAGGCGCGGGGCCGGCCGGCAAAACAGGGGCAGGATCGGGGCGGGGTCGGGTCGGTCGGTGCGGGTCGGGGGCGGTGGGGGGGGGGGGGTGGGCGCCGCGGGCGCGGCGGCGCCGGGACTGGTACTGCGGCTGCGACGCGGCCGGACTTCGGCTGAAGGCCCCTGTACGCGGAGCCCCGCCAGGCATCAACACAGTTGGAAAGCGTGT
>NZ_JBEXDZ010000126.1:0-27354 GCF_040606085.1 Streptomyces sp. NPDC005485
GCGGCTGTTGGGTGTCGGCGCGCGGGACGACGTAGGCCGTGAGCCGGCGGTCCCCGGCCGGGTGGTCGTGCGCGACGACCGCGGCCCGGTCGATGAGTGCGCCCGTGCACGCCCGCGCATGCTTCCGCTTGCTCGGAAACGAGTCCTTGCTCAGGCACGAGGCCGGGCGGCAGGGCCGGGCCTGGCCGTGACCTCGGACGGGGTGAGCGCGACGTGGTCACGGGAGCACTCGACCACGACGTTCACCGGCGCGTCGCAGGCGGTGTGTCGGAGATCCAGGACGGGACCCTCGGGATTGGCGACATGGGTCTCGCCCCACTGCCTGAGCGCCACAAGAACGGGCCACAGATCGCGGCCCTTGCTGGTCAGGCGATACTCGTGGCGGGCCCGGCTGCCCCGTTCCTGATACGGGACCATCGCAAGGATTCCGGCCTCGACCAGCTTGCGGAGCCTGCCCGCCAGCACCGCTTCCGAAAGCCCGACATGGCGGTGGAAGTCGTCGAAGCGGCGCACCCCGTTGAACGCGTCCCGCAGGACCAGAAGCGTCCACTTCTCACCGACCAGGTCGAGGGTGCGCTGGACCGTGCAGTTCTCAGTGCTCACCTCGAGCCATTTCATGGCAGTCATCGTACCGCCTGACTTCATCATTGACAGTCAGCTGAACCACTGGCTAGCTTCGACGGACGAAGTCAGATCTGGAGGCAGAGCCGTATGGGCCGGTCACGTACGTACGAGTGGGAAGATCCGGCGCTCTCGGCAGCCGCCGTAGGAAAGGGCACGGGGCTGGACTTCCTGCGCGAGATGATCGCCGGTCGCCTGCCCAGCCCGCCCATCGGCGCCACCGTGGACTTCTCCCTCGACGAGGTGGAGCACGGTCGGGCGGTGTTCTCCCTGGTCCCGGGCGAGGAGCACTACAACCCCATCGGCAGCGTGCACGGCGGTGTCTACGCGACGCTGCTCGACTCGGCCGCAGGGTGCGCGGTTCAGTCCACCCTTCCGCAGGGCATGGGTTACACCTCCCTCGACCTGACCGTGAAGTTCCTGCGCCGGATCACCCTCGACACGGGCCGGGTCCGTGCCGTCGGCAGGGTGGTCAGCAGCGGTCGCCGTACCGCCCTCGCCGAGGCTCAGCTGCTCGACTCCGACGATCGCCTTCTGGCCCACGCCACGAGTACGTGCATGCTGTTTCCGCTTCCGGCAGCCTGATCTTCACAGGCACACCTCTGCTCTCACTTCCCCTGCCGGTGAAGGGCGTTGAGGCGGGCGACGTCCTCGTCGGCGAGGCGCAGCGCCCCCGCCGCCACGTTCTCCACGAGGTGGTCGGGGTTGCCCGTGCCCGGGATCGCGAGCACATGAGGGCCCTGGTGCAGCGTCCAGGCCAGCCGGACCTGGGCGGGCGTGACGCCGTGGGCCCGGGCGATGTCGGACACCGCCTCGTCGTCCCGGTCGGCCGGGCCCCGCGCGCCGCCCTCACCCGCGATGGCGAAGAACGGCACGAACGCGATGTCCTGCTCACCGCAGGTTCGCAGGACTGCGTCGGCGTCGGGATTCGCGGAGCCGAGGCCGTACTTGTTCTGCACGGAGACCACGGGAGCGATGGCCTGTGCCTCAGCAATGTGCTCAGGCCTGACGTCGGAGATGCCGAGGTGCCGGATCAGCCCGGCCTCACGCAACTCCGCCAGGGCTCCGAAGTGTTCGGCAATCGACTCCTGGCCCATACGGCGCAGGTATACGACGTCCAGGTGGTCGCGGCCGAGTTGGCGCAGGTTCTCCTCGACATGGCCGCGCAGGTCTTCGGGCCGCGCGGCTGTGCCCCACTCCCCCGAGTAGTCACGGAAGGGGCCGACCTTCGCGGCGATGACCAGGTCGTCCCGGTACGGCGCCAGCGCCCTGTTGATCAGCTCGTTCGCGGAACGCAGCGACGAGAAGTAGAACGCGGCGGTGTCGATGTGGTTGACACCGAGTTCAACCGCACGTCGCAGCACGGTGATCGACCGCTCACGATCGCTGGGCGTACCGAGATGGAAGGCGGCACTGCCGGTCAGCCGCATCGCCCCGAATCCGATCCGGTTGACGTTCAGATCGCCGAGTTTCCAGGTGCCGGCGGCGTTCGCGGTGATGGTCTCTGAGGTCATCGGGGGAGTTTCGCACATGTATGCCGGGGGCTGTAGGCGCTCCGGACGACCTTCCAGCGCGCGTGGCTTCGGGTCGGCCAAGGGTTCGTCCGACTGAACCACTGATCCGCGTCTTTCGAGGCGGGTGAGTCGGTACTACGCCTGGTGGTGAAGACTGTCGAGATGGAGTTCTTCTGCTACCACCGCGATCGGCCCGGCTCAATGGCACTGCGCAGCAAGCTGATTGAAGAGCACTGGTCCTACATGGACCGGTTCGAGAAGAAGTTGATCGCCCGCGGCCCGACCTTCGCCGCCGACGGGGACACGCCCACCGGCAGCGTGCACATCGTCGACCTGCCGGATGCCGCTGCCGCCCGCGCGTTCGCCTTCGACGAGCCCAACTACCAGGCCGGCGTGTACCGGGACGTGCTGCTGCGCCGGTGGCACAACACGCTGGGGCGCTCGATGTGGGACTTCCCCGGTGGCCGGAGCGACGGCAACCGATACCTGGTGCTCGGCCTCGGTTCGGGGCAGTCGGCCGACCTCGATCTGCCACCCGATCGTGACGACCTGGTCGCGTACGGGCCGCTGCAGTCCGATGACGGTACGACCTGGCTGGGCACGGCGGCGTTGGTCAGGGCGCCGGACCCGGACGCGGCCCGCACCGTCCTGACTCCGGACCGGTATGCCGACATCGAGGTCCATGACTGGGAGTTCGGCGGGCGGCGGTGATGAAGTGAACCGAGGCCATGGGCAGGGTTCGGCGACGTCCGTTGCCCACGACTGACGGGGGCCTCGGGCCCTCCGCTGCCGAGCGTGTCGACGGTGGAGCTTGGGACGCCGTGGACGAAACGCCCGCCGGTAGGGCATAAAAACGATCAGCGCGGGCAGGACAACTAGGGCGCCGCAGGCGAGGACCCGGCCCCAGGCGCCCGCACCCGCGCTGCCGTCCCGCCGGCGATCTCGGGACCGTCGGCTCGGCGGCTTTTCCTTCACGATCTACCCGCACCCGGAACTGTGGCTTCCATCACAGCGAATGTGGTCTTGACCTGGTGAGATCACCGGATGCTCGGTTTCCTCATCCGTCTCCTGCCCTTCTGGGTCCGCGAGCCCCTGCTCATCGTGATCGGATCCGTTCTCGGCGTACGCATCTCTTATCTCGCCGTTCGCGATCACGATCGGGTCGCGGCAGGTCTCGGCGTGGTGTTCCTCGTGTTCACCGCGATACGCGTCCACACCGTGGTGCGGGCTCTGCGCGCCCGCCGGAACCCGAGTCCCGCGGCCTCCGCAGACGAGGCGACGGTCGATGCTGCCGCCCCTGCCCAGGCCCAAGCCCAAGCGCAACCCCAGGCCCCAGCCCACGCCGGAGCTGGGCCGCACCCGCGCCCAGCCACTCCGGAGAAGGAGCACAACGCCTGGGGCCAGGCCTTCGCAGCCGTGGCCGTGTTCGGGGCACTCGCGGCTTCGGTGTGGGTGGTCCCCCGCATGATGCCGTCCGACGACAGCACCCCGCAGCCCGCCTCGTGTTCGGACGGAGAACACGAGGCGCTGCCGAAGGTCTACAAGAAGACGCCCCGGCCAGTGACCGGTGAAGAGCTGTGCAAGGCGCTCAACCGGCCAGACCTGGCCAAGCTCCTCGGAACGCCCGCAGAGACCGCGACCACTGCTTCCGGCAACAACAACACCGCTCCCCTGACTGATGGGAAGGTCGCCCTGCCGGAGGCCGAGATCTCGTTCGACACGTACACCGTGAATGTCTCGACCACTTACAACCACCTGTCGATCGACCAGTACGTGAAGCTGATGAAGTACGGGAACGAGAGGGACGTCAAGACCCTCAAGGTTCTCGGTCGGCCCGCGGTCTTCTCCTCGGATCACACCATGCAGATCGAGCTCAATCTCGGGAGCAGCGGGTCCGGCGGACCGGTCGAACAGGGCCCCCTGGCCAGGACGCTGACCGTGGCCCTCGACCGCAAGGACCGGGGCGGCTACTACGAGATCACCGTATGGAGCAAGTCCGGAGCCCTCCCGGACGACACCGCCCTCCTCGACATCACTGAGAAGGTTCTCCCGACGATCCCCGAACGGCCCGCTCGATAAGCCGCCGAGAACATTCGGCCACACACTGCCAGGGGCTGCAGTGCCATCTTGACGTCGCTCCAGCGCGCTTCAACTCGCCTACCATTCCCGCACGTTGGCGGGAACGTAACGTGTGCTCAATCTGCTCGAGGTCCAATTCGATCAAGAGGAGGGCACATCATGCGTATGCGACGCGCACTGGTCGGCCTGGTCGTGGGGAGTGCGCTCGCCCTCGGCGGGACGGCTGCCACGGCCCAGGCATCCGAACCCACCCGATCAATCAAGGCTTCGGCCCGCGAGACGAACGCGGATCCGGCCGGCTGGCACTACTACGGCGCCTACTGGAACAAGTCCGACTGCATCTCCGACGGCGATGCTTCCGGCGACACCTACCAGTGCGGCGCCGGTCCATTCGGCCAGTGGCTGCTTTACCTCTGGTACTGAGCCTCAGAGGCCGACGTCGACCGCCCACGAGGCCGAGTGGGGACCGAACCTGTTCTCGGCCGCGTATGCCACCAGTCGGGCGTTGCGCGCCTGCGCCTCGGGCCCGTCCGGAAGGTGGTAGTCGTGGCCCGCCCGCGCGGAACTCGCCTGCACACTCGTCGCAGCCGAGATCCGCCGGAGCGCGTACCGGTCGAGCGCGGCCGGCACCTCGGCCGGCTTCGTACCCGCGAGAGCGTCGCCGAGCACGGCCGCGTCCACGATCGCCTGCGCCGCACCCTGGGCCTGGAACGGCACCATCGCATGGGCACTGTCGCCCAGCAGGGTTATCCGCCCGATGTTCCACCGCGCGAGCGGGGAGCGCGTGTGGATGCCGTAGCGGAACACCTGCCCCGCACGGTCGAGGACGCTGAGGACCCGGGAGTCCCACCCGTCGAACTCGCGCAGCTGCTCCCCCGGCTCCGCCCGCGCGGTCCACGACTCCTGGGCCGCCTCCGCCCGGACCACGGCCACGACGTTGAGCAACTCCCCGCGTCGCACCCAGTAGTGGACGAAATGCCGGTCCGGGCCGAGCCAGAGCGCGTAGTCCGACAGGTCCAGATCGGCCACCTCGTCGGCCGGCAGCAGTGCCCGGTAGGCAGCGGTGTGCGAGAAGACCGCTTCGTCCGCACCGAAGAGCCACTGCCGGGCCGCGGACCTCACTCCGTCCGCCGCCACGACCAGGTCCGCCCCGAGGCGCTCTCCACTCGCCGTCGTCACGTAGGCGCACTCGTCGTCCTGGTCGATCCCTACGACAGCGGTGTTCAGGTGCACCGAGTGGGGCAGCACCGCCGCGGCCAGGACCTGTTGCAGATCGGCTCGGTGGACTTGCAGATAGGGCGCCCCGAACCCGTCCTCGGCCTCGCGCCCCAGTGCGTAGCGGACGATCTCGGCCCCGTCCGACCAGGTGCGGAAGCTCAGGTGGGAGGGGCGGGTGGACTGTGCGGCAACCATGTCGAGCAGGTCCAGTCGGCGTAGCACCCGCGTGGCGTTGGGCGCGAGTTGGATCCCTGCCCCGATCTCCGTGAACCGCGGCAGCTGCTCGACAAGCGTGACGTCGCAGCCCGCGCGGCGCAGGCTCAACGTCGCGGTCAGCCCCCCGATGCCCGCCCCCACGACGATCGCCCTCATGCCACGACCTCACTTCGAAGCACTCGTGCGGCGACGCACGGGCAGCCGGCCTGGCCCGACACGAGGACGCCGGTCGACCCGGACGTCACCGACGTGTCGTCGACCTCGTGCAGTCCGTTCCCGATCACCGCCGCGTCAGCCACACCCTGCTCCCGCCTGAACCGCTGACTCGCCCGCGGGCATCCCCCTTCACCGCGATGATCGGCAACGGCTCAGGGGAGAAGCGAAGCCCCTCGGGGGCCAGTCTGGCAGAGACCGCCCTGCTGTCCTGAGGTGCGGCACGGGCAACCGCGGAGTACACGGGGTCCTGGGGGCCGTTCGGCGTCCGGTCGTGAAGGACTGGGGTGTCACCACGGTTCGAGCGAGCCGGGAACAGGGTTGTGTCAGCCATTGCCGGAACGGCATGTCGCCACGCAGGAGGCTGAGTCATGACCACACCGATCCCCGTCTGCTTCATCCACGGGCTGTGGCTGCACAGTGCCTCATGGCAGCCGTGGATCGACCTGTTCCGCGAGCAGGGCTACGACCCGTCCGCCCCGGGCTGGCCGGGTGACCCCGACACGGTCGCGGAGGCCCGCGCGAACCCGGAGAGCATCGCCGACCACGGCATCGACGACGTCGTGGAGCACTACGCGAAACTGATCGCCCAACTGCCCGTGCCGCCCATCCTCATCGGCCACTCGTTCGGCGGCATGATCGCCCAGAAGCTGCTCGGTCAGGACCGCGCCACCGCGGCCGTCGCGATCGACGCCGCGCAGATCAAGGGAGTCCTGCCGCTGCCGCTGTCGGCGCTCAAGGCCACGCTGCCGGTGTTCCGCAACCCCGCCAACAAGCGCCGTGCGGTGTCCCTGACCGCCGAGCAGTTCCGGTTCGCCTTCGGCAACGCGGTCTCCGAGGAGGAGTCGGCGGCGCTGTACGAACGCTGGACCATTCCCGCCCCCGGCAAGCCGCTTTACGAGGCGGCTTCCGCCAACTTCAACCCGCACTCGCCGGCGAAGGTCGCCACCGACAACTCCGGACGGGGCCCGCTGCTGCTGATCTCGGGCGGCAAGGACCACACCGTTCCCGAGACCGTCACCCGCGCCACCCTCAAGCAGTACCGACACTCCGACGCCGTCACCGACATCATCGGCTTCCCCGATCGTGGCCACTCCCTGACCATCGACAGCGGCTGGCGCGAGGTCGCCGAAACGGTCCTGACCTGGCTGGGCCGACAGAACCCGGAGGCCTCGCGATGACGTCGAGCATCCCCGGGCCCAGCGCCTTCGACCTCGCTCTGGCCGGGCAGAGCGCCGTGGTCACCGGGGCCGGGCGCGGAATCGGCCTGGCGGTCGTCGAGGCACTTCTCGGAGCCGGTGCCCACGTCGTCGCGGGTTCGAGACGACGTACCGATGCCCTCGACGCCTTGATCAAGGGCGGCGCCGAACTCACCGTCGTGGAGCTGGACCTGACCCATCCCGAAGCTCCGGCCGCGCTGGTGGCAGAGGCGGTCGCCGGGTACGGCGGCGTCGACGTGCTGGTGAACAACGTCGGCGCGGTGCGCCCGCGCGTGGACGGCTTCCAGGCCGTGTCCGACGCGGACTGGGACTGGGCCTTCACGATCAACTTCATGGCCGCCGTGCGTGCCACCCGCGCCGCACTGCCCCATCTGATCGCAAGCGGCGACGGACGGATCGTCACCGTCTCCTCCGTCAACGCCCGTCTGCCCGATCCGCTGGTCATCGACTACAGCGCCGCCAAAGCAGCGCTGACGAACTTCTGCAAGGCCCTGTCCAAGCAGGTCGGGCCGGAGGGCGTGCGCGTCAACACGGTGAGCCCCGGGCCGGTCGAGACCGCGCTGTGGAAGGGCGCCGGCGGTGTCGCCGACACCGTCGGCCAGTCGCTGGGCGTCGATCCGGGCGAGGTGGCCCGCAACGCTGCCGGGGCGGCGGCCACCGGCCGGTTCAGCACCCCGGGCGAGGTCGCCGACCTCGTGCTCTATCTGGCAAGTCGGCGCTCGGGGAACATCACCGGCGCGGACTTCATGATCGACGGTGGCATGATCGACGCCCTCTGACGGACACCTTCTGTTACCGGGTCCCGGACGCCGGGCGGCCACCTCACGATCGAACTCGCCCTGCGACTGGGGCAGTTCGTGCCGGTGACGCCCGGCGGGTGGTAGTCGTCGACGGCGGCCCCGGCTGCGCTGAGGTGCAGCGGCAGTTCATCGCATCCCGGTTTCCCTCTCAGATCGTCGGCCGCGGCGCAGTACCCTGACCTTCCAGACAGACCGAGTCCGGGGACCCGGCTGATGGGGGGAACGTGGAGCTCATCGGTCGGAACGATCAGCTGGATCTGTTGCGCCGACTGCTCGACGATCCGCGGGGCCACGCAAGCGCGGTGCTGATCCACGGGGCGCCCGGCATCGGGAAGACGGCGCTGCTCGCCGAGACCGCCGCTCTCGCCGAGAGGCTCGGCTACCGGGTCCTGCGCACCAGCGGTGTCGAGGCCGAGAGCGACGTCCCCTATGCCGGTCTGCAGCTCGTCCTGCGCCCGTTGTCCGCGGGAGCCGCCGAGCTCGCCACGCCGCACCGGCAAGCTCTGGACACCGCCCTCGGGCACGCCGAGGCCGGTGTCCCCGACGTCTTCCTGGTCGGTCTGGCGGTACTCAACCTCCTGGCCGACGCTGCCGCGGTCGCCCCGGTGCTCGTCCTGGTCGACGACGCTCAGTGGCTCGACGACGCCACCGCCAGCGTCCTCACCTTCGCGGCGCGCAGAGTCGGCACGGAGCCGGTGATCATGGTGGGAGCCGCACGCGACGGCTACCGATCGCGTCTGAACTCCGATGAACTCAGCTCCGTGGTCCTGGGCCCGCTCACGGACGGCCAGGCCACGGAGCTCCTGGCGGACCGAGCGCCGGATCTGCGTCCGACCGCGCATCGCCGCCTGCTGGCCGAGGCGGCCGGCAACCCCCTGGCTCTGACCGAACTCTCCCGCACTCTCGGCACGTCAGTCGATCCGCATCTCTCCCGACTGCCCCTCACCGAGCGGCTTGAGCGTGCCTTCACCGACCGCCTGGAGACCCTGCCCGAAACCACCCGCAGTCTGCTGCGCATCGCGGCCATCGACGACAGCCCGTCGCTTCCCGAGATCTACCGCGCGACCCGGCGGTTCACCGGCGCGGCGGCCACAGCCGCGGATCTCGAGCCGGCCGTGCACGCCCGGCTCGTCCAAGTCGTCGGCACCGAACTGCGTTTCGGGCATCCGTTGATGCGGTCGGCGATCCAGCAGACCGTGCCCACCGGCGTCCGCCGCGCCGCCCACGCCGCGCTCGCCGCCGTACTGGACCAAGACCCGGACCGGCAGGTGCGTCACCGGGCCGCCGCAGCCGACGCCCCCGAGGAATCGGTCGCCGCCGCGCTGGAGGACGCCGCTCGCCGAGCCGTTCGTCGGGGCGGCATCGCGGCGGCCGTCGCGGCCCTCGAACAAGCAGCCGCGCTCAGCGAGGACTCCGGCCACCGAGCGGAACGGCTGTTGCGTGCGGCCGACTTCGCCGTCGAACTCGGCCGGCCCGAGACCGTGACCCGGCTGCTGGACCAGGCGCTCACCGAGTCGCTGTCACGGCGGCAGCACGCCACGGTCGTCTGGCTTCGCGGTCGCTTCGACGAGGGACTGCACAGCCACTCGTCCGGTGCCATCTCGCTGACGGCACTCGCCGAGGAGATGGCCTCGCAGGACCGTGCGCTGGCGCTGCGAATCCTGTGGAGCGCCGCGCAGTTGTGCTTCTGGTCCGAACCGGGGGCGGAGGGACGCAGCAGGGTCCTGGAGGCCGTGGAGCGGATGGAGCTGGACGAGCTCGATCCGTGGCGCCTGGCCATCTGTGCCTACGCCGCGCCCGTCGATCGCGGCGCCTTCGTCCTGGACCGTGCCCGGCACGTCACGCTGAAGGAGGGCGACGACGGCCGCGCCTACCGCATGCTCAGCACCGCCTCACTGCTCGTCGGCGGCTTCGACCTGGCCCGGGCGTTCTCCGCGGCCGGCGGCGAACCTCTGCGTGCCCAGGGGCGCCTGGGTCTGTTGGCCCGTACGGTCGGCGCGGACGCGTGGAGCGCCCTCGTGGTCGGCGATCTCGGTGCGGCGATCGCCACGGCCGAGGAGTCACGAAGGCTGGCGCGCGAGACCGACCAGACGATGATGTACGCGTTGATGACCGCCACGGCCGCCAAGCTCGCCGCGTTGCGCGGTGAGGTGGATTCCGCCCTGCGGCTGGCCGAGGAGGCGGAGGAGATCGGGCTTCCGGCCGGGGCGCGTCCGGTGCTGGCCACCGCGTCGATGGCACGAGGTCTGGCCGCATTGGGGGCAGGGCGGTTCGAGGAGGCTTTCGGTCATTTCCGCCGGCTGCACGATCCGGCGGATCCCGCCTTCCAGGTGGCCCTGCGGCTGACCGCCGTGGGCGACCTCGTCGACGCGGCGACGCACTGCGGGCGGCTGGGAGCCGTACGCCCGATCGTGACGGAGCTGGAAGAGGTCGCCACGGTGACCCCCGCGCCGGCGCTCCACGCCGACCTGCGTCTGGTCCGGGCCCTACTGGCCGCCGATGAGGACGCCGACCCGCTCTTCGCGGCCGCGTTGGGCGCCGACCTGAGCGCCTGGCCGCTGATCAGGGCCCGTACCCACCTGGCCTACGGCGAATGGCTCCGACGTCGACGGCGCAGTGTCGAGTCCCGCGACCACCTCCGGGCGGCCCGTGACATGTTCGATGCGCTCGGCGCGATCCCCTGGGGGGACAAGGCCCGCCGGGAACTGCGGGCTGCGGGTGAGACCAGCCGCCGTCGGGCCCCGGACGCCCGGGACCAGCTGACCGCCCATGAGTTGCAGATCGTCCAGCTCGCCGCCGAGGGACTGACCAACCGTGAGATCGGCCAGCGGCTCTACCTGTCGCACCGCACGGTCAGCTCGCATCTCCACCGGATCTTCCCCAAGCTGGGCGTGGTCTCGCGCGCCGAACTGCGGACGGTGGTCAGCGCACTGTGCTGACCACCGTCACATGACGCTCGCTGCCGACCGCGCAGCGCTCCTAGCCTTCCCCTGCACGGGTCTCGACGAGTTGCGGGGAGCGGTCCCATGGTGTGGAACGGCGTCCAGCAGGCATCCGCTAGGCCCCTGACCATGATCGGTCGTCACACCGAACGGGAAGCCATAGGACGGCTCCTCGACGCGGTGCGCGACGGTCTGAGCGGAGCCCTGGTCCTGACCGGCGAACCCGGAATCGGCAAGACCCTGCTGCTGGACCACGCCGCGGCCCAGGCCGCGGAACTGAGGGTGGTCCGGCTGACCGCGGTCGAGCAGGAGACCGGTCTTGGCTTCGGCGCGCTGCACCGGCTGCTGCGGCCGTTCCTGAACCGGGTGGCCCGGCTGCCCGAGCCGCAGCAGGCCGCACTGAACGCGGCCCTGGGCCTGGTGAAAGGGCTGCCCGCGGACCGCTACCTGGTCGGCCTGGCGACACTGACGCTACTGTCCGAGGTCGCCGCCGATCAGCCATTGCTCTTCCTCGTGGACGACGCGCAGTGGCTGGACCGGGAGTCGGCCGAGGCGCTCGCGTTCGCCGCCCGCCGACTGCATGCCGACTCCCTGGGCCTGATCTTCGCCGTCCGCGAAGTGCTCGGCGGGGCGGGCCTGTTCGACGCGCTCAGTGCGCACGCCGTGACCGGTCTGCCGGAGTCGGAGGCCAGGATTCTGCTCTCCTTCGGCACCCGGCGGGTGGACCCGGCCGTGGCCGACCGGATCGTCGCCGGCACCGGCGGCAATCCGCTCGCGCTGCTGGAACTGGCTGATGCCCTGACCGCCGAGCAGCTCTCCGGTATCGCCCCGCTGCCCGAGCCACTGCCGGTGGGCCGTCTGCTGGAAGGCCATTTCCAGCGCCTGGTCCAAGCCCTGCCATCGGAGACCGAGATCCTGTTGCTGCTGCTCGCGGCGGCTCCCTCGGGAGACATGGGGACGATGTGGCGGGCCGCCGGGAGGTTGGGCCTGTCGGCTCGCGCCGTCGAGCCCGCGGTCGCCGCGGGCATCGTCGGCCGGGGCGTGCCGACGGCCTTCCGTCATCCGCTGATCCGCTCCGCGGTGTACGCCGGAGCCGAACCCGGTGAGCGGCGGCGGATGCACGCGGCACTGGCCGCCGCCTGCGACGCCGTGCGGGACGCCGACCGCCGTGCCTGGCACCGGGCCGAGGCCGCCTCCGAGGGCGTGGACGACCAGGTCGCCGACGACCTGGAGGCCGCTTCCGAGCGAGCCCGCTCCCGCGGCGGCTACTCCCAGCAGGCGCTGTTCCTTTCCCGTGCCGCCGACTTCACCGGTGCCCCGGGCAAACGGGCCGAACGCCTGCTCGACGCGGCGCAGGCCCATCTGATGTCGGGCGACGCGTCGGCGGCACAGACCGCTCTGGACCTCGCCGACGCCGACATGCGTGGCCCGGTCATGCGCACGCGCGAACTGCGGATCCGGGCGACCGCGCAGATGTTCAAGATTGTCGTCGCCGACGTTCCCGCGATGCTGATGGATGCCGCGAACAGGCTCGGTCCGCAGGACCCACGGCTTACCTGGGAACTGCTCTGCGAAGCACTGCACGCCGCCCTGGTCGCCCACGGCTGTACGCAGGGCACGTCGTTGACCGAGGTCGCGGTGACCGTCGCCGCGGCCGGGCGCCACTCGGACGCCGCCACGTACGGCCGTGACCTGCTGATGGAGGGGTTGGCCCGGCGCGTGGCCGAGGGCTACGAGCACGGCGCGCCCGTACTGCGTACTGCCCTTGACCGGCTGCGGAACGGTGACGAGATCGGGGACGCGAACAGTCCTTTCGCGGTGATGCTGTCCATGGCCTGCGACGATCTGTGGGACATCCAGGCCGCGCGCGAACTCACCGATCGCATCGCGGCGGCGGACCGTGACGCCGGCGCGCTGTACTCGCTGAGCATGACGCTGCTCGTCCAGGCACGCTGCGAACTCTGGGACGGCCGGTTCACGGAGGCGGAGGTCCGCTACGCCGAGTTCGACGACATCGCGGCCGACACCGGCTTTCCCGGGGGCGGAGACATCAACCGGCTCCACCTCTTCGCCCTGACCGGCAGGGAGGCGGAGTTGCGGGCGGCGGTGCGCCGGACCGCGGGGATGAAGGGCATCGGCCATGGCCTGCTCCAGCTACTGACACAGCACGCTCTGACCCTGTTCGAGCTGGGCCAGGGCCGCTACCGGCAGGCGATGAAGCACGCGCGGGCGGTCTTCGAGGACGACCCCTTGGCCTGCGGCAACCTCGTTCTCCCGCTGCTCGTGGAGGCCGCTGTGCGCACCGGCGACCGAGCCGGCGCCGACGAGGCCCTGGCCCGGCTGGAGGAACGCGGCCCACGCGCCGGTACGCCCTGGGCCCTGGGCACCCTGGCACTCGGCCGTGCGCTGGTCGCCGACGGCGACGGAGCCGAGAAGTTCTACCAGGAGGCGGTCGAACTGCTGGGCCAGGTTCCGATGGCCCTGGAGCAGGCCCGGTCCCGGCTGCTGTTCGGCGAGTGGCTGCGCCGCCGCAAGCGGCGTTCCGAGGCCAGGACGCAGTTGCGCGCCGCGTACGAGAGCTTCGACGCCTTCGGTGCGGTGCCGTACGCCGAGCGGGCCCGGCTCGAGCTGCTGGCCACCGGCGAGACGGCCCGCAGGCGGACGGAGGAGACCAGGTTCGACCTCACGCCGCGCGAACGGCAGGTAGCCTCCATGGCGGCCTCGGGGCTGACCAACGCCGAGATCGCGACGCGGCTGTTCATCACCACCTCAACCGTCGAGTTCCATATGAACAAGGTGTTCCGCAAGCTCGGTATCACTTCCCGCAGGCAGATACCTCACGCAATCGGCGAACCGGGCACGGCGACCGAACGTTGACCGCGCATGCTCCCGTCGCACCAGCGTGCGCCGTATGCCCTGCGCGAAGCCGAAAGAGCTCACTGACCACCTCAGCCGAGGACGAGTGGCAGCCTCTCGGCCCACTCACCGCGAGCGAGTTCGCTGTTCTCCGCGTCGGTCGCAACCCTGCGACCGGTGCCGATCAGCAGCGCGTCCTTGTCGGAGAACGACGTGGGGAACGCGGCGCCGGCGATCTTCTCCAGCATCGCGCGCGCTGCGACCAGGCCCTCGGCGGGCGGCTCGGCCGCGTCGGGAAGGTGAGCGATCAGGTCGAGATGGTGCAGCGTCCACTCCATGACGTACGCGGAGAGGTAGTCGCCCACGGTGAGCACCTGATCGCGGGTGCTCACCCGGGCGCCCGGATCCGCGAGTTCGGCGGCGCGTCCGGCGGCCGACCCTACGTCGTCGAGGTGGAACTTGAGCAGCGCCGGGTCACCGTAGGCGGCGGCCAGCCGGACGGTCAGCGCGTCGAGCGGGTCATCGCCGGTCGGGGTGTCGACGATGTCCCAGTAGGTCACCGCGTCCCTGGTCGGTTCCGTGTCCGCGGGGGTCACGAGGGTGATCAGGACGTCCTGCGCGTCGATGACGAGGTGGCACACCAGGTCCCGCACCAGCCAACCGGTGCAGCCGGACGGCCGCTCGAAGTCCTGGTCCGTGAGTGCGGCGACCGTGGTGCGCAGCGCCGTCCAAGAGTGTGAGAAGAGATCCACTGCGGCAAGCTAACAGCGCTTGGCCCCCGCCGCGACCGATTAACGCCTGGATCGGTCGGTTCACTCGGGGTCGTCCCATGGCCCCTCGTCGGCGTTCGCGGCATACGGATGGACGTGTCGCTCCTCGCTGAAGGGAGTGAACCAGTTCTCGACTCCCATGGGGGCGATGCCCAACTGCGCGAGGGCCGGGTCGTTGTCGATGCCTTCGGCGGCGGGCTCGTACAGCCACGCATGGTCCATGTCGTCGTACACCTCGTCGGCGAACACCTCCCAGGCCGTGCGGAGCTCATCGGTCAACAGCCCGTAGGTATCGGCCGTCACCTCCGCGTCGGTGAGAAGGAGACGCAGCAGGACCTCTTCGGCCACGCAGTTCAACCGGCCGAAGTGCGGCTGGGTGAGGCGCCCGGTCAGCGCTACGGCAGTGACGATCAGGCGTCGGACGAAGAGCACCGTGTAGTGGAGGGCGAACTGCGGGGGCAGGTCCTCCAGGACCATGAACGCCCCGTCGCTCTCGGCGAGAGTCGGTCCGTCCTCCTCCAGGCCGGCCAGGTCCCCGAACAGTTCGTCCACCAGGAGATCGATCGCGTAGACGAGGGCGCCGGCTGCGACCTCCGCCGTCTCCCTGCCGACGACGCGCTTCTCCTCGTCGTCCGAGTAACCGAAGGACTCCAGGGGGAAGGCTTCCAGGCGCGCCGCGAGGGATCTCAACTGGCGTCGCATGTCCTCGACTTCGCCGTCATCGAGGCCGCTCGCCCCAGAGGACGCCTTGGCGTCCGCGTGACGTCGTGCGCGCTCCGCCGGATCAGCCGGTGGCGCGTCCGGGCCGTCGGCCGCGTCGAGGCTCTCCTGCAGGAGATCGGGGTGCAGTTCCACCTCGCACCGGGTGATCTCCCAGTCGTCGAGCAGTTCGGTTCGCTCCAGGAGCACCGCGATGACCTCACGAGCGGCGTCCTCGGCGAACTCCAGTGCCGGGGCGTCGACGAAGAGCTTCAGCAGAGCACCGCCGGGATGGACGGCGACGACATCGTCCAGCAGGTCGACTTCCATCCCGTCGGGCCCCTCGATGCCTTCGATCGAATCAAGGCCCCTGCGCAGGAGAAGGACCACGCCTTCCCGTTGAAGCGCGTCGAGTTCCGGGGCATCAACGGGAAGGCCCACTTCCACGGTCACCGCATAAGTCACACGCCTATCGTGCCTGACCGGAGGCACCTCACGGGCGCCCTCACGTCCTCACTTCCCCGGCGCTTTCCGAACTCTTGCCAAGCCCTGCCCCCGGTCTACGGATAGGTGTAGGTGTTCAAGGTGTTGACGGCCGCTGCCGGGTCACCGAGGTCGTAGCGGTCCACCGCGAGGAAGTTCGGCTTCTTGCGGGCGGCCGGCTGGCAGAACCGGCGGGCCCGGTCGGCGAGTTTGGTGTTGTCCGTCGTGGCGGTGGAGCTGATCGTCACGTCGCGGAAGTGGTTCATGACGAACAGCGGGCGGAAGCCGGGTTCGGTGCGGGTGAGCGGGAGGGTGGTGCTGGCGTCGTACCAGCGGCTGTAGCAGGCCCAGTCGGAGGAGCCGAGGCCCGAACCCATGGACCAGTAGTTCTCCACCGTCCACTCGCGTTGGTACATCACGCCGAAGCTGTCCCGGGTGAGGCCGGCGGACTCGTCGGAGGAACGACTGTGATCCGTGAAGAGGAGCAGGCGGTGGTCGGCCGCGATCAGGTCGGCCAGCCTGGGCCAGCCGTTCTGCCGTACACCCGTCTTGTCGGGGCGGTAGAGCACGTCGGACAGACCGCTGACTCGGGCGAGCTCCGCGCGCAGGACGCCGGGGTCGACGTAGTCCTCCAGGAAGACGGTGACGAACTGGTCCGGGTGCTGCTTGAGGAAGTCCACCATGCGCTGGAGGTCCACCCACAGTGCGACCGGCTTGCTGACCAGGGTGCAGCTGTTGTGGCAGAGGATGGCGCCGTCCGGCGTCTGGTGGATGTCCAGCATGAATCCGCGTACGCCGTCGGCCAGTTGCTGGTTGACGCCGCGTGTCTGGTTCGGCACCAGGTTCACGAAGGGCGGGGCGAAGCCGCCGTCGACTCCGTTCGCGTAGGCGTTGTGTGCGGTGAGGAACGTGACCTGGTCCAGGGTGCGTTG
This sequence comes from Streptomyces sp. NPDC005485, assembly GCF_040606085.1. NCBI lineage: Bacteria > Bacillati > Actinomycetota > Actinomycetes > Kitasatosporales > Streptomycetaceae > Streptomyces > Streptomyces sp. NPDC005485. The sequence continues at coordinate 16,564 of NZ_JBEXDZ010000126.1, forward strand.
GTCCGGGGCGGGCATGGGGTTGGTCGCGGGGGTGACGGGGGTGAGGTACCAGGAGGCCAGGTTGCCGGCCGACCCGATGGTGAGTGGGGCGGGGTAGTTCGAGCCGGACGGTTTGGCTCCCACCGTCAAGTAGCGGTCCGTGCCGGGGGCCTTGAGCGTGTACTGGTCGGGAGCGGTCGGCGCCAGCTCCCAGGCCGCGTCACCTCCGGAGCAGACCACGGTTCTGGCCTGGTCACCGGAGCGGCCGAGGCAACTGCCCGCCGTGTCGGTGCTCTCCAGGACGTACGAGGATCCACTGGCGCGCAGCGTCCACTGCTGGTGGTCCTCGTTGCCCTTGGGGCTGTGCTGTTCCACCGCTCCCCCGTTGTCCGCGGCGTTGAGACCGGTGGTCGCGCTCTGCACGTAGTAGGCGCCGGCCGGTGGGCCGTCGGCGGACCGGGCCGGGGCCGGGGCGATGAGCACGCCGGCCAGGGCCGCACCCGCGGCGGTGGCGACGAGCAAGGGGCGAGAGGTCGGCATCTGGATCACGAGGTCCTTCCGTGGGGCGCCGGTGAACGGCGGGACGAACGGGCGAACACAGGATGGCGCGTCATGATGGCATGGCCCTGACATCAAGGGAACGGGGCTCACCAGGAGAGATTGCCGTTCGACGCGTGCGAGCCCAGCGGGCGGCCCTGGAACTACCGATCGGTGCACCCGGACCGCACGAGACCACTGTGAACCGCCTGACCCGGTGGTCGGTTCCGGGGCCTCGGGACCGTTGCTCCCGTACGATCTCAGCCTCATGGACGTGCACACGGACAGCAGGATGATCAGCGTCCCGGCGGGACAGGCGACCCTCTCGGACCGGCGAACCCAGCGCAGTTGGTCGACCGAGCTGACGGCTTACCGCCTCGCGGCGTACCCGGTCACCCAGTCGCAGTACATACAGGTCACCGGCGAGCGCCCGAGCGGTGTGCAGGGCGATCTGCTGCCCGTCGAGGGCGTTTCCTGGTGGGACGCGGTCCGGTTCTGCAACGCCCTGTCCGCACAAGAGGGGTTGACCCCCGTCTACCAGTCCCCTGACGGCTTCGAAGGCCGTGCAGGCGACGAACGCATCGAGTGGGACGCGTCCGCAGACGGCTACCGGCTGCCGACCGAGGCCGAATGGGAACACGCCTGCCGCGCAGGCACGACCGATGCCCGATACGGGAAGCTCGACGACATCGCCTGGCATCGCGGCAACTCGGACGAACGGCTGCACACCGTGGGTGGCAAACTGCCCAACACATGGGGGCTGTACGACATGCTCGGCAATGTGTGGGAGTGGTGCTGGGACGTCTACGACGCCGAGGTGTACGGCAGTTACCGGGTGCTGCGCGGCGGCGGATGGTTCGACGAGCACTGGAGCTGCCGGGCGTCGGTGCGGCGCCGGAGCCATCCGACCCTCCGGATCGACGACGTGGGATTCCGCGTCGCCCGCAACATGGCGCCCTGAACACCGCCGCCGTTGACGCCATCACCGAAGCCGCACACTCACGTGCGAGCCGATGAGTGGGCAAGCAACACCCGGAAGTGGCGTTCAGGCGGGGTCACTCGAGGTGGTCGGTGACGAGGGTGGCGAACTCGTCGGGGGTGGCCAGTCGGATGCCGAGGGTTTCGGCCTTGGCACGCTTCGATCCGGCTCCCTCTCCGGCGACCACGAGGCTGGTCTTCTTCGAGACACTGGAGGAGGAGCGCCCGCCGGCTCGCTCGATGAGCTCGTTCATCTGGTTGCGGCTGAGCTTTTCCAGAGGGCCCGTCATCGCGCCGGTGACCACGACCGTCATCCCCGCGAGCGGCCCGCCCTCCCCCTTTTCGTCTTCGGCACTGTCGCTGTCCTCGGCGGCGGGTGGCGTGGCTCCGGGCTCGGTCATGTTCACCCCGGCCGCGGCGAGCTTGTCGATGAGGGGGGCGAGCTCGGCGAGCTCGGCGACGATGGACGGGGCCTTCTCGGTGCCGATGCCCTCGACCTGCTGGATGGCCCCGGCGTCGGCGGCACGGAGGTGCTCCATCGTGGCGAAGTGGCGGGCGATGCGGCGCGACATCGACCGGCCCGTGCCGCGGACGCCGAGCGCGCACAGCACGCGGGACAGGGGCTGCCCCTTGGCCGCGGCGATGGCGGCGAGCAGGTTGTCGGTGCTGGTCTCCCCCATCCGCTCCAGCCCGAGCAGTTGCTCGCGGGTGAGGGTGAACAGATCGGCGAGGTCGGCGACCAGTCCCGCCTCGACGAGTTGGACGACACGCGTGCCGCCGAGGCCTTCGATGTCGAGCTGGTCTCGGCCGGCGGCGTAGGCGAGGGAGGCGACCAGGTGGCAGTTGCGGCCGTTGACGCAGCGCCAGCGTTGTTCGCTGGTGTCGATGCCCGACCCGCAGCGCGGGCACACCTCGGGGAAGACGATGGGCTGTTCGTCGCCGGTGCGCAGGTGGGCGACCGGGGCTTCGATACGGGGGATGACGTCGCCTGCCCGGTGGACCATCACATGGTCGCCCAGGCGCAGATCGCGGCGGGTGATGTCGCCCGGGTTGTGCAGCGTGGCGTACGTGATGGTGGACCCGTCGATCTGGACCGGCTCGAGGACCGCACGTGGGGCGATGATGCCGGTTCGGCCGACATTCCACTCCACCGCCATCAGCCGGGTGATCTTCTCCACGGCGGGCAGCTTGTAGGCGATCGCCCAGCGCGGCGCCCGGGACCCGGATCCGGCCGCCTGCTGGTCGGCGGCGAGGTCGGCCTTGATGACGATGCCGTCGATGCCGAAGGGCAGCTCCGCCCGCAGCGCGGCGATCTCCTCCATCCTGGCCAGCACCCCCTCCGCCGTATCGGCGACCACGCCCGGGACGGCGGTCGACGCGGTGGTGTGCACCCCGTACTTGGCGGCCTGGGCCATCAAGTCACTGTGCGGGAGTCCTCTCAGCCGCGCCGCGAGTACCGCGTCCGTGTCCGGCAGGGGCAGCAGGCCGTAGCCGAAGAAGGTCATCTCCACCGTGTAGGCGCGTTCTCTCGCCCTCAGTGTGCCCGCGGCCGCGTTGCGCGGGTTGGCGAACGGCTGTCCGCCGTGTGCGGTGCGCACCTCGTTGGCGTTCTCGAACTGGGCGGCCGTCATGAGGACTTCGCCCCGCACCTCTACGGTGACCGGTTCGGCCAGGGTCTCGGGCAGGCCCTCGATGGTGCCGATCGCGTGCGACACGTCCTCGCCTGCTGTCCCGTCGCCGCGGGTGATCAGCCGGGTGAGGCGGCCACGGCTGTAGCGGGCGGCGATCGCCAGTCCGTCGAGCTTGGGCTCCACGCTGAACGCGGTGACGTCATGGCCGACGCGCCGGGCCAGGGACACCGTCCATGCGGTGAACTCCTCAGGAGAGAACACGTTGTCCAGGCTGAGCATCGCCACCGTGTGCGGGACATCGCCCTCGATCGCGCCGCCGGCCACCTTCCCCGTCGGCGAATCGGGCAGTATCTGATCGGGGTGGTCGGCCTCCCACCCGGCGATCCCGCGCACCAGCCGGTCGTAGGCGTCGTCGTCCATCGGCGAGGTGCCGCTCGCGTAGTAGGCCGCTGCCGCGTTCACGGCGTCCTGGACGGCTTGCGCGTAGGCGGCGGCGTCCATGATCACTGCTGCGTGTGTCGTCATGACAGACATCCTGCCTCCCACCACTGACAACGCCCTGGCGGGAAGGATCTCGGCGGGTCGGCCCTCCACTGATCTCCGACTGCTGAAGGCAGTCGGCGCAGCGCGTGCGAACCTGACGGCGTGGATACGTTCGCGGGCCGGTTCGACGGCGCATGGGAGTGGTGGTCCGCCGCCGTCGAGGAAGCCCAGGAAGGGCGCTGGGTCCGAAACGCCCTGGAACGGCAGGTGTTGGCGGACATCACTGCCGCCACCAACGCCCTGCACGGTGGGAGAACGGCGCCGTTGACCGAGGACTCGTGGCACGTGCGCATCGGCCGGATCGCCAACTGGGCCGGGGTGCTGCGGTTGGCGGCACGGGCGGGCGGGTGGGAGCTGCGGCCCGTCGCCGGACGCAGCCCCGCGCACCCTGCGGGCATGGCCGAGTTGCTGTCCGGCATCTACGCGGTCGGTGAGCAGGGCGAGCAGTGGATGAAGCAGTTTCTGAGCGGCGGTGGGACGCCGCCGGAGGGTGAGATCGCCAGGGCCGAGGGCTTCCTCGTCGGGCCCGGGTCCGTCGAGGATCTCCAGCTCTTCTTCTACGACTAGTTTTCGGGGGCCGTTCGCTGCCTGCCTACAGCTGTCGGCGTCCTCGCGGGAGGCCCGGCGCGCCCTACGCCCGGACCGTGCCGTCCCAGCGCCATGTCGTCAGGCGTGGGTGTCCGGGCAGTTCAGCGCGTCCGGTGGCCCAGAGCAGGGTGGGCCAGGGGTCCGTGGATTCGGGGGCGTTCGGGAACAGTCGGGCGAGCACGCGCGCGCACAGATCCGCGGGTGGACTCCAGGCGAGGCCGAGCCCTTGGGCCAGGTCGTACGTGTGCACCAGGGTCTCCACGATTCCCATCGCGGCGAAGCCCTCGGGATCGGAGATGCCGAAGCCGTGGTGGGCGCGGATCTGCGGCGGCGTCGTACGCACCATGGCGATCAGCAGCCCGCCGCTCGCCTCCAGCACCTGCAACAGGCCGGCGGGGCCGGACCCACGGTCCGCGTGAATGACGTTCGCCGGTCCACCGGGCCGCCGGCTCTCCCACACGAAGGGCACCTCGCCGTCCAAGGGTGGTGCTTTGGGGCCCAGTTGTGCGGCGTAGGCGAACAGGTCGTCACTGAGGTGCTCGACGGTCTCCCAGCAGTCCCATTCCAGCGAACCGGCCTTGGCGTCCCACGCGGCCGGGGGCGCCTTGCGAAGGACTGCCACAGCGAGCTGTACGGCGCGGTCGAGGTCGTCTGGGGTGACGGCGGACGGGGAAGGGCCGGTCTCGGCTGTTCGGGGCATGGCAGGACCGTACCGTGCCTGCAAGCGGCCACGCCTTTCCTGTGATCACGGCTGCCCGACCGGCTCTGCCGAGGTGACCTCGATGGTGGTGGTCCGGCCCGCGGGATCGATCCGGAGGATCGGGATGGTCTTGTCGAGGGGGCCGCCGTCGCGGCCGATGGTGATCCAGCCGCTCGCGCCGGGCGCGTCCCGCTTCCTGCGCAGCTCGGTCAGTGTCCGGTAGACGTCCGTTGCCGTCGGGTTGGGCACCACCGGAGCCTTGCGGACGGCCCGGGCGGCGGTCAGCAGGGCGTCGTACATCATGATCGCCCGCCCGTCCTCCAGGCTGCTGTGCGCGAACGCGGCGACGAAGGTGCCGTCGCGGAACGGGGCGACGGCATCTTCGTCGAACGCGCGGGGCGCCACGTCCCAGGCGCCGGGGTGGGCGAGACCGGTGTAGATGAGGTCGATGCCGCTCGCGCCCAGGATCGCGGCCAACTGGCGGGAGCCGAAGCCCTCGGTGTGCGTGACCATCATGGCGTCGTCGCCGGAGAGCACGGTCAGCCGGACGCCGTGGCACGGGCGGTCGGCGAGCGCGGTCAGGAAGGGTGGCAGCGAGGTGCCGCGGCCCGCGAAGTAGATGACGTCCGGGCGCGCTCTGCACACTTCACGGAGCCGGAACCGGAAGTCGTCGGTCAGACCGGAGCGCGAGGAGTCGAACAGGATCGGCTCCGGGTCGACGAGCCGACCGGCCGGCACGCGGCTGCGGAACTGCGTGGCCAGGGTGCTGGTGTACTGGTCGCCCGTGGCGGCGTCCTGGACGATGAGGATCCGGGCGCGTTCGCGGGTGCCTGTCGACAGGAACCGTACGGCGGCGGCCGCCTGGTCGGCGTTGGCGGGCGCGACCCGGACAAGGCCCGGAGTGCCCGCCCAGGAGTCCGCGGTGAGCACCGACGCGAAGGCGGGCAGGCCGCCGGCCGTGAGCTCTCCGACCATGTCCTGGCTGGAGGCGGTGCTGCCGCCCAGGCCGACCGCTGCCACGATGCGCTGGGCGCGCCGGTGGCCGAGTACCTGCCCGACCGTGTACTCCCGCTGCTCGGCGGTGCCGCCGGTCTGGGCGAACAGCACCCTGATGCGGGCGCCGCTGCCGTCCCCGGACTCCTGGTTCGCGCTGCGCTGGGCGAGGTAGGCGCCCTCCAGATCGTGCTCGACGGACTCCATCAGGGCGGTGCCGTCGTACTCCGCTGTGATCGGCGTCAGGTACACGACGGACACGAACGGCCGTCCGCCCGGCTTGGCGGCGGCTGCCATCACGCGACGGTTCTCCGCGGCGATGCGCTTCAGCGCGGGCGTCAGGGGCCTGCTCGAGGTCCGCAGGAGTCCCGTCGGCGGGGCTGCGTCATCCAGCAGCCCGACGCAGCTGCGCATCCGTCCGTCCCCGATGCCGCGCAGGCCGGCGGCGCAGGGCGTGCCGCCGGACGACGACCGCGATGCGTCGCCAGGGAGCAGCAGGGCCGCGAGCACGGCCAAAGCGACCGTGAGGGTTCGCCCCGCTCGGAGGCGCGGTGTCGGACGCTGCGTCTCGGTGTCGCTCCTGCCCTCTTCGACCCGGGCCGCCAGGTGCAGCACTTCGTCCACGCCGGGTCGTCGGCCGGGGTCCTTGGCCAGACAGCGGGCCACCAGTGCGCGCAACGGACCGGGTACTCCGGCCAGGTCCGGTTCCTTGTGCACCACGGCGAAGGCGACCGCGATCGGCTCCAGGCCCGCCGACTCGGGGTCTTCGAAGGGACTGCGGCCAAGGGCCGCGAAGGCCAGTACGCAGCCCAGCGCGAACACGTCCGTGGCCGGGGCGATGCGCTGCGGCCCGTTGAGCTGCTCGGGTGCCATGAAGGCGGGGGTGCCCACCATGGAGCCGCTGCGTGTCAACGCCCGGCTCTGCGCGACGGATCGGGCGATGCCGAAGTCGATCACCCGCACACCGTCGTCGGCGAGCAGGACGTTGGCCGGCTTCAAGTCCCGGTGCACGATGCCCTGTCGGTGGATGTCGCGGAGCGCCTCCGCCAACTGGCCCGCCAGTCGGGCGATATCGGTGACGGGCAGCGGGCCACCGGACTGCACGCGCGCGGCCAGCGATTCTCCGAGTACGTACTGTGTGGCAAGCCAGGGCGGGTCGCCGTCCGGGTCTGCGTCCACCACTGAGGCCGTGAAGGCGCCGCTCACCTTGCGCGCCGCCGCCACCTCGTACCGGAACCGGGCTCGGAAGTGCGGGTCGTCGGCGTACTCGGGGCGGATCACCTTTACCGCCACCTGCCGCCCGGCAGCACTCCGCGCCAGGTACACCAGTCCCATGCCACCGGCGCCGAGCCGCCGTTCCACGGTGAACTCGCCGATCCGCCGCACCACGACAAGGTATCCAGGTATTCAGGTCACCACGTCGTGCCGTCGTGACTGCCGCACGTTCGGGTGAACCGGGGTCGGGCCCGGCCCATTTCGGCCACGGATCGGCCAAGGTGCCATGGCCTCCCCCCGGGTCTCAGGAGGAGGCCATGGCACGTCAGCGGATCGTCACGCCAGCGGCTTGGCCAGGATCGCCTTGCGGTGGCTGAACGTCTCGATGGAGTAGCGGCCGTGGTAGTTGCCCATGCCGCTCTCGCCGACGCCGCCGAACGGCAGGTCGGAGACGGTGAGATGGGCGAGCGGCAGGCCGAAGCCGAGGCCGCCGGAGGAGGTCTCGGCCGCCAGGCGCCGACGGGTGGTGTCCGAGTCGGTGAAGACGTAGAAAGCCAGGGGCTTGTCGCGGTCGTTGATGAACTCGATGGCTTCGTCGAGGCCGGAGACGGTGACGATGGGGAGGACGGGGCCGAAGATCTCCTCCCGCATGACGGGCGCCTTGGGGTCGACGTCGGCCAGCACGGTCGGCGCGATGTACTTGGCGGCCCGGTCGCTGTCGCCGCCGGTGACGACGCGCCCGGAGTCGAGCAGGCCCACGAGACGGTCGAAGTGCCGCTCGTTGACGATGCGCCCGTATTCGGCGGACGTCTGCGGCTCGGACCCGTAGAGCGCCTCGACGGCCTTGGTGAACAGGGGCTCCAGGGCGCGGGCGGTCGCCGGGTCGGTGAGGACGTAGTCGGGGGCGACGCAGGTCTGTCCGGCGTTGAGGAACTTGCCGCGGACGAGGCGGTCGGCGACCACGCTCAGGTCGGCGTCGCCGTCGACGAACGCCGGGGACTTGCCGCCCAGTTCGAGGGTGACCGGGGTGAGGTGCTCGGCGGCGGCGCGCATCACGATGCGGCCGACCGCGCCGTTACCGGTGTAGAAGATGTGGTCGAACCGCTCCGCCAGCAGGGCGGTGGTCTCGGGGATGCCGCCCTCGACGACGGCGACCGCGTCGGTGTCGAGGTACTGGGGCAGCATCCGGGCCAGGGCGGTGGAGGTGGCGGGGGCCATCTCGCTGGGCTTGACGACGACCACGTTGCCCGCTGCCAGAGCGCCGAGCAGCGGGGTGAGCAGCAGCTGCGCCGGATAGTTCCACGGCGCGATGACGAGGACGACGCCGAGCGGGTCGTACTGCGTCCAGGCTGTCGCGTCGGCACCGAGGTGCGTCGGAACCGGGGCGGACTCGGGATGCAGCCAGCCCTCGAGGTGCTCCAGGGTGTGGTCGATCTCCCGGACGGTGAAGTCGATCTCCGTGCGGAAGGCCTCGGTGGAGCTCTTGCCCAGGTCGGCGTGGAGGGCGGCGGCGAGGTCGGCGCCGTCCGTGGTGAGCATCTCGCGCAGGCGGCGCAGCTGAGCCGTGCGCCATTCGACGGGCTTGGTGCGGCCGGAGCGGAAGGTGGCGCGCAGTCGGGCGACGGTGTCGGCGGGCTGCTCGGGGGTGTGCTGGTTCACGGTGCCTCGCTGCTGGATCGCGGACCGGGTGATCCGCTTGCGGTCGTCGGGAGCCGGAGCTCGTTTCGTCACAGGGAGCCGTAGCTCGATGTAAATGCCAACCTTTCATCTGCCGGGATAAATTCCGGCTACACGAACATTACTTTCCGCTACTGAATGGTTCCGGAGAGGCAATGACGCGGCAAGCCGAGCGAGGGGACCCAGCCCTGCGCTCCGCGTTCACGGTTGCATGAGGATCTTCACGGCGTCGTCCTCCTTGTGCTGGAAGATCTCGTACGCGTGGGGCGCGTCGTTCAGCGGCAGATGGTGGGTGGCGAAGTCGTCCACGCCGAGCGGGTCGTCGTCGGTGAGCAGCGGCAGCAGGTCGTCGACCCAGCGGCGAACGTTGGCCTGGCCCATCCGCAGCTGGATCTGCTTGTCGAACATGGTCAGCATCGGCAGCGGGTCGGCCGCGCCGCCGTAGACGCCGCTCAGGGAGATGGTCCCGCCGCGCCGCACCAGGTCGATGGCGGTCCGCAGCGCGGCCAGCCGGTCCGTGCCCGCCTTCTCCGCGAGCCGGGACGCCCAGGCGCGCGGCAGTACGCCGGTGGCCTGTTGCGCCATACGGCCCAGCGGGCTGCCGTGGGCCTCTGCGCCGACGGCGTCGATCACGCAGTCGGGCCCGCGTCCGTCCGTACGGTCGCGGATGGCCTCGACCAGGCCGCTGCCGCCGTCGAACTCCGAGAGGTCGAAGGTGTCGACGCCGCGTTCACGTACCCGGCGCAGGCGCTCGGGGACGAGGTCGACGCCGAAGACCTTGCCCGCGCCCTGGTGCAGCGCGATCCGGCAGCACATGTCGCCGATCGGGCCGAGGCCGAGCACGGCGACGGAACCGCCGGGCGGGATGTCGGCGTAGCGCACGGCCTGCCAGGCGGTGGGCAGGACGTCGGAGAGGTACACGAAGCGGTCATCGGCGGGTCCTTCGGGGACCTTGATGGGTCCGAACTGGGCCTGCGGCACCCGCAGATACTCGGCCTGTCCCCCGGGCACCGCGCCGTACAGCTTGGTGTAGCCGAAGAGCGCTGCGCCCATGCCCTGGTCGGCGACCTGGGTGGTCTCGCACTGGGTCGGCAGGCCCGAGTCGCACATCCAGCAGTGTCCGCAGGCGATCTGGAAGGGCACCACGACCCGGTCTCCGGGCCTGAGTCCGGTGACGTCCGCGCCGGTCTCCTCGACGATGCCCATGGGTTCGTGGCCCAGGATGTCGCCCGGCGTCATGAAGGGCGTGAACACCTCGTAGAGGTGGAGGTCGGAGCCGCACAGCCCGGTGGAGGTGATCCGGACGACGGCGTCCGTGGACTCCTTGATCGTCGGATCCGGGACGGACTCCACGCTCACGTTCCGTTTGCCCTGCCAGGTCACAGCCCTCATGGCGGTCCGCTCCTTTCACCTGCGTGCGTACCGGGCGCAGAAGCCGGGCCCGGACGAATGCATGCCGGGTACCCGTGGAGCCGTACGGCAGACGTGCCGGGTTACGGAGTCCGGCCCGTCGACCGGGGGTGATTGCCGCAGCTCAGGACGGGAACTCGCGTACACGTGAAGAGGCGACCGGCGCACGAGCCCCGGGTGCCCGGGGTGACCGGACGGCCCGGCCCCATGTTCCCCGGAGCGGAACGGAGGAAGAGCCATGAGCGACCTGCGCGACGACGACTTCTACGCACGAGACCGCCCCGCCCACCCCACGCTGCCGGAGGACCGGCCACGCGGCGGGAAGGCCAAGAGGCCGATGAAGCACCGCGGCCCGTGGGCCATGGCCGCGCTCATCGCCGCCATCATTCTGCTGATCCTGGTCGGTATCGCCCTGTTTCCCTGAGAGTCCGGCCGGGCCCTCCGCTTCCCCGAGTCCGGAGTGAGGCGGGGGCGTTCGAGGACGCCGGACGCGAGGCCGACGACGCACGCGGTGGGGGCCGCGGTCCAGTGGACCGCGGC